>JBNNDZ010000049.1:0-12465 GCA_050285865.1 Puniceicoccales bacterium | reverse complement strand
CACTTTGGCGGAACGTGCACCCGCGACAATTCTGCTGATCGCACTTGGTCTGGTAGGGCTTTGGCCAATGAGTATTTCGGAATCAATTGAGAGTGCGGTTGAGGCTCAGCCGATCTACCAACACGGCCCTAAACTGCTGGCCGCAGATGACATCGAAACTGCGATTTACGTCGCCGAAGACCAGCCCAAGGCGGAAGCCAATGAAGGAGGCCAGTCGCTATGAACACTGACTTTGACGCATTTAAGGAACTCGCGGCGACCAACCAATGGGGAGCCATTTGGCCGGAAATCTCCATGGCGTTGCTCGCCATTGCCCTGCTGGCGCTGGACCTGTTTTTGCCGGCTACCCGCCGTCGTATCCTGCCGCTGATCGCGATCTTCGGACAAGCAGGAATCCTTGTCGCATTGATCCTCAATCCGCTCGTTCCAGCGACGGAGACGCTCTTCGGTGGGATGATTGCCCCGAGTGCTTATACGCCTTATTTTCAGGTCTTCTTTGTGTTATCATCGATTCTGGTATGCTACCTAGGTACCCAATACCTATCGCGCCAAAACTTGCCCCGCACGGAGTTTTACGCCCTCACGATCCTCGTCTCGGCAGCCATGATGCTGCTCAGCCAGTCGAATAATTTCGTGATGCTCTTTGTCGCCTTGGAAACGGTGACTATCGGCTTTTACGTGCTCGTTTCCTACTGCCGCTACAATCCATTTTCGCTCGAGGCTGGCCTTAAGTACCTTGTGCTCGGCGGTCTGAGTTCATCGCTGCTCCTGTTCGGCATTGTCCTGCTTTACGGTGCAGGCAGTAACCCGGCTTACCCGGGTTTTGTGACTGACAGCATGAACTTCACGGCGCTGAGTTCATTTATTACGCGTAATCCCGATGAGCCTATCGTGCTGATTGGTGCCATCCTCGTCATTTGCGGGATTTGCTTTAAGATCGGTGCCGTCCCATTCCAAATTTGGGTGCCCGACGTTTATCAGGGCGCGCCGACTCCGGTTACGGCCTTCCTCGCCGTTGCTTCAAAGGCTGCTGGGTTCGTGGTTCTAATGAACCTGATTACCGTGCCCTTCATGTCATTGGGTAAGGTGTTGATTCCGCTACTTTCCGCCATTGCGGTGGTCACAATCCTCTTCGGCAACCTGACCGCCCTTGGCCAACGCAACGTCAAGCGTGTCATCGGCCTGTCCGGCATCGCGCACGCCGGCTATTTGTTGGTCGGTGTTGTGGCGCTGGCTTCCGGGGTGACACTTGCCGCTTGGGCGATCATTTTCTACCTGTTTGCCTACCTGTTCGCATCCTTCGCGGTGTTCGGCGTCATGGTTCACCTCGCTGGTGCCGAAGATGAGGCTCAGGAACTCGACCAATACCAGAAGCTCGCCGAGCGTCAGCCATTCCTCGCGGGAGTGCTCGCAGTGGGGCTGGGATCATTGGCTGGAATTCCGCCATTGGCTGGGTTCATTGGAAAACTGCTCCTTTTCATCGCGGCTTTCCAGGCGGAGCTCTATACTCTGCTCGGCGCGGCAATCATTGGTGTGGTCATTTCGATCTATTACTACTTCGGCTGGATCCGCGAAGCGTTTTTCATCAAGCCCGCACTGCCGGGGGATGAAGCCAAGCCGAGCCACCCGATGCCGGGTGCTATTGGTATTGTCCACAAGGTGACGCTCGGCTTGATGGCAGCAGCGACGATTATTCTCGGATTCTTCCAGGGTGGTTTGATCGGCGGGTAAGGAGGACGCAATGGCGTCTGCAGATCGAGTCCTGTCCGCAGAATTCTTTGCTCGGGAGACGGTCGAGGTCTCGCGCGATTTACTCGGCGTGTTTTTATGCCGGGAATTCGAGGGCGAGGTTTTACGTTGGCCATTAACGGAGGTCGAAGCCTACGACGGTCCCGAGGATCGTGCCTGCCATGCGCATAAAGGCCGCACCCCACGCAACGCAGTGATGTTTGGCTCGCCTGGCGTGTTCTATGTCTACCTCTGCTACGGCGTTCATTGGATGCTCAACATTGTCACCGGGCCGCAAGATTTCCCTGCAGCAGTTTTGATTCGTGGGGCGGGCGATGTGTCGGGTCCGGGACGGTTGACCAAGGCCATGCGCATCCACAAACAACTCAACGGAAAGCGGGCCACACGCGCGAGCGGTCTGTGGTTTGAGCGAGGCGAACTCGTTCCTGAGATTGCGGTCGAGCGCACGCCACGCATCGGCATCGGCTACGCGCCGGAGCCCTGGTTATCGGCACCGTATCGCTTTGTCAGGAAGTATTGAACGTGTGTTAATCACGCAAGGCGTGGAATAGCGCGGCGGCCTTGTGGAGCGTTTCCTCGTATTCCGCTTCGGGTTGGGAGTCCCACACAATACCGGCACCAACGCCGAACTCTGCCCGTTTTTCCTGACAAGTGATTGTGCGGATGGCGATGTTCAGCTCAGCCGTCCCGTCGTCACCCAGCCATCCAATGGCTCCGCAAAACACATCGCGGGGACGCGGTTCGTGACGGGCAATGACTTCGATGGCCTGAACTTTGGGCGCACCAGTGATCGACCCGCCCGGAAAAGTCGCTCGAAGAATGTCGCGCAGATTGACCTCGGGACGCAGGCGTGCCTCGACTTCTCCTATCAGGTGATGGACGGTTGCATAGCTCTCGATGGCATAGAGTTCATTGACGCGAATTGAGCCCGTTTCCGCGATACGACCCAAGTCATTGCGCTCCATATCAACAATCATCAGGAGCTCGGCTCGCTCTTTTGGGCTGGCGAGCAGTGCCTCGCGTTGCGCGCGGTCTTCGATCTCGTTTTTACCTCGAGGACGCGTGCCTTTGATGGGGCGCGTTAGGATACGGCGGTCAGGCGTGATGCGGAGAAATAGCTCGGGCGAGCTGCTGAGTATCTGTCGCTCACCCTGGTCGAGATAGGCGCTGTATGGAGCTGGGTTGCGTGTGCGCAGGCGCTCAAACAGCCGAGCCGGATTGCCGGAGTAGGGCGTTGCGAAAAACTGGGCAAGATTGGCTTGGTAAATTTCACCCGCGGCAATCGATTCGCGGATCGACTCCACCGCCGCACAGTAATCCGCCTGGTCCCGGTTGGAGATGAAGTCGACGGGCGCGCGTGATTCCTGATCGATTGTTTGGGGCTGTAATTCAAGCGCTTGACGGAGTCGCAGCAGGGCAGTGCGGCCGGATTCGCCGTCGCGCGCTCGCAGCGATGCGGTGCCTTGCGCGTGATCGCATACATAAACGGCGTCGAAGAATTGAAAATGATAATCCGGCCAGCGAGAATTCTGGTTGGTGGGTTTCCCGGCGAGGCGGCGTCCAAACTCGTAGCTGAAATTCCCAATGCCGCCACTGCTGCAAGCGAGGGCGTCCCCGTCGCGTCGTGCCGCCAGAATTTCCTCAAGCACGAGGAGACTATCGCCTTCACGAATCTCGATCTGTCCGGCGGTTTCGATCTCGATACGATTGCCCCAGGCGCGGACAATCTGGGAAGGCTCGGCGGCGAGGATCGAGAACCGTTGCAGCGCCGAGTGGCCTTGGCCGCTGTCGAGCCAGCAGCAACCGGAGAGACCTTGCAGGCGCTCAAAGGCTTCCGCTGGTCGCAGCTTGCACGGCTCACAGATTGATGACATGCCCTCAGCGTGCTTAGCTACGATGCGCAGTCAAACTTCCTCACTCCTGTTTGGTCGCACGCGGCTAACCATTCGCGAACAGTTTGGCCGCGGAGGAAAAAATCTGGGGCGAGGTCAGCCCATGGTGCCAACACGAAGGCGCGGTGAGTCGCCTCGGGGTGGGGAAGCGTCAGCTCCGGCGTGGCGATTACGGCTTGGCCGTGTGCCAGCAGGTCGAGATCGAGCGTGCGCGGACCCCAGCGCTCACGGCGTATTCGGCCTGACTCGTTTTCGATGCGGCGCAGCCGATGCAGCAGTGCGTAGGGGCTGTGTGCTGTTTGGACCTCCAAAACGGCGTTCAGGAATTGCCCTTGTTTGACGGGACCGATGGGCGCGGTTTCGTAGAACGGCGAGGTGCGCATTACGTCGATGCCAGGCTCCGCTCGTAGGCGTTCAACAGCTGCTCGAAGCGACTCGGCCCGGTCGCCGAGGTTTGAGCCCATCCCGATGTAAGCCGTCGTCATTGATCGACGTAAACTGAGCGTTAACCTTGCGCGAGTTCCACCGAACGGCGTTGGGCGGCCTCGACTGCGCGTTGCACGACGCCGCGAAGCTGGTCGGCGGAAAACTGTTCCAGTGCAGCCTGGGTGGTGCCTCCGGGCGATGTTACCTGGCGGCGGAGTTCTTCCGGGGATTCCGTTGAGTGCTGGAGCAACAAGCCCGCACCGATCACGGTTTGCCGGGCGAGCTTTTGCGCGGCAGCTTCCGGGAGACCCGCGGCGACGCCCGCCTCGGCCAGTGCGGCAGTGAATTCAAACACGTAGGCCGGGCCACTACCACTTACGGCGGTTACGGCGTCGAGCTGGTCTTCCGGTGTGGCGACCACTTCGCCCAGTGCGCCGAGTATGGTTTGCACGGCAGCTTCGTCGTCGTCGGTCAGTGCCTTGGCACCGGCGTAGGCCGAAATACCTGCCCCGATTTGGCCAGGCGTATTGGGCATCGAGCGGACGCAGTTGCGGGCGGTGGGGAATTTATCCGTTAGCCGCGCGAGGGTGGTTTCGGCGAGAATGGAAACGATGAGCTGGCCTTCCGTGAGCGCAGTAATGCGTTCATCGAGCGCGGAAAACTGCTGCGGCTTGCAGGCGAGCACGGTGATGCTGGCACTGGCGAGCAGCTTTTCGAGGTCGGCCTCGTAGACAATTCCGGTAGCTTGTGCGAGTTGCGGTCCGGTTGGATCGCTTCCGCAGGTGCAACCGATCTCCGAGGCGGCGAAGGCTTTGGTTTTCAACAAGCCGTGGACCATGGCAGACGCCATGCGCCCGGCCCCAATAAAGGCGACTTTAATCATGACGGGAAACACTGGCGATGCCGCCATGGGGCATTGCGCCGACTCGGTCCTGCTTCAGCCTTTGGTTAGAATCGCCGTCTACCATTGGCTTGGCGGGCTGACGAACCGGGTATTTAATTGTGGCCACGCAGCCCTTCTCTGGGCGGTCCGTGAGGGTGAGCTCACCGCGTAAATTGCGGATGGAATGTCGCGCCATCGTGAGCCCTAGGCCGCGGCCAACGGAGGTTTTGGTTGTAATAAAGGGGTCGAACAAATGCTCGCGAACCTCGTCAGACAGGCCGCTGCCTTCGTCACTGACGGTGACAATCACGAAGTCCGCATTTGGGCTCAGCGTGGCGTCGATCGCGATGTATTTGTCTTCACCGGCCAATGCCTTCGGGTAGGCTTCCCAAGCATTGATCAGCAGCTTGACGATTACATTGCTGAAGACATCGGTATTGCTCTCAACTTTGAAACTGGCTGGCAAGTCGACATTGACCTGAACTGGGGAATCGACGCCGTGTTCTTCGCGGAAACGTTCCAAGCCGGTATTGATCAGTTCGCTGACGGTGAGTGAGCTAAGCTGCACCTTTTCGCTCGTGGCGATCGAGCTCAGGTGGCGGATGATGTTGACCATGCGCTGGATCGCCTGATCCATCAGCGAGACGCTGCGCTGGACCATGTCCGGGCTGTCGTAGCCGTTGCGCAGGAGGTCGAGGTATCCAACTACCACCCCGAGCAGGTTGTTCAAATTGTGGGCAATGCCCTGGGTGATGGCACCTACGGCCGCGCTGCGACGGATCTCCCCGAGCTTGGTTTGCAGCTCGATGTTCTCGCGATAGATTTCCTGAATGCGCAGCTGCGTTTTGACGCGGGCCAGCGTCTCTTCCAAGTCGATTGGCTTGGTAATGTAGTCCACCGCGCCGACACCGAGGCCTTCGAGTTTACCTTCTTTAGAAGATTTTGCGGTGATGAAAATGACGGGAATCGTCTCCGTTGCCTCGTTTTCTTTGAGGCGGGCACAGGTCTCAATGCCGTCCATTTCGGGCATCATGACATCGAGGAGAATTAAGTCGGGCGGGGTTTGCTCGACGACAGCAAGGCACTCTTGGCCATTAAAGGCGGTAAGCACGTCAAAGCCTTCTCGTTCCAGTTTGCGCTGGAGCAGCTTGATGTTGATCGGCTGGTCATCGACTACGAGGATCAGCGGTTTATTGGTTTCAGTCGGCACAGGGTTGGGAAATTAGCGTCGAGATTGGATATGCTTCGAGTAAAAGGCACTAGGATAGTCACCCCGGCATTGTCCGCAAGAAAAATGACGGAGGGGCCGCAGCCCCCGCCAGTTTTACGCCTTCTTAGATGGTGTGGCTGGTTTGGCCACAATCGTGCGGCCTGAAATCACAATCGTGCGCGCGAGCAGATCGTGTCCAGCGCGTCGCTGTTGATTGAAAGCCATCACCGCAAGGTTGATGGGCAGAAACAGGCTGGGGCTGAGAAACGTAAACGATTTCGCCGCCGCGCGCAGGGCTGATTCCATGGCGGTGGGAGGCTGGCCGGTGCGCAGGCTCAACACCCGGATGCTGAAGGTCGCCTTGCCGAGTGTGCTGCCCCGCATCAGGCTTTCGCTGACAAAAAAATACGCCCAGACAAATGTCGCAAACACGGCCAACGCATAGGCGACCATTTCTGCGAAACGTTTTTCCTCGACCGGGGGTTGCCCGAATTCGGGGAAGGGCTCCCCGGCTTCCACCGCCGCTTCGAGTTCGGCGGTTTTCTCGGCATGCCAGTCGAGAATCGTTGAATAGACCTCGGGGAAATTCTCCGGCAGCAGGAAGCGCGACAGGATGAATCCCGCAATGAGCGCGATGATGGTGAAATCGAGCAACGCGGCGAAAATCCGCGTCCAGCGACTCGCTAGACCGATCACCGGGAGCGGCGGCGGTTTGACCGCGGAAGCACTTTCTTCCGGCATGCTTAGTTGGGCTTGGGCAACGAGCGACGGTAGGCAGCCACGGTATTCTTCATCAGCATGGCGACGGTCATTGGGCCGACTCCACCGGGCACTGGCGTGATCTTCGAGCACTTGGCGGAAACCGCGTCAAAGTCTACGTCGCCTACAATGCGGTAACCTTTTTTCTTTGTGGCATCGTCCACGCGGTTGATGCCCACGTCGATGACGACCGCGCCTTCCTTAACCATGTCGGCGGTGATGAGGCCCGCGCGGCCGATGGCGGCAACGACGATGTCGGCTTCACCCACGACGGCAGCAAGGTTGTCCGTGCGCGAGTGGCAAACGGTAACGGTGGCATTGCCGAATTCGGCCCGCATCATCAAAAGCAGGGCGGCGGGCTTGCCCACGATCAGGCTGCGGCCAACGACCGCCACACGCTTGCCGGCAGTGGGAACCTTGGAACGCTTCAGCAGCTCAATCACTCCGGCTGGCGTGCAAGCGACAAATGCGCTTGGGTCTTCCTGGCAGAGTTTACCAATGTTCACCACGTTGAAGCCGTCGACGTCCTTATCGGGCGAAACACGGTTGAAAATCGTCTTCTCATCGATGTGGTTGGGCAACGGAGCCTGGACGAGGATGCCGTGCACGGCCGGGTCGGCATTCAGTTGGTCAATCAGCGCCAGCAACTCGTCCTGCGAGACATCGTCCGGCTTAAGATGCAGCGAGCTTTCCACTCCAATCTCGGCGGCGACCTTTTGCTTCTTATTCACGTAGAAAACGGATGCTGGGTCTTCACCGACCCGCACGAACGCGACACCGGGCCGTGGGCCGTCGATCGCGCTGAGTTCCGCTTTCAGCTCGTTCAGGATGTCCTGGGAAATTGCGTTGCCGTCGATGAGTTCCATCCCGGCGATTGCACGTGTTGCCCGCCCGAAAGGCAAAGAAAAAGTGCAACGTGTTACGGGGCGCGGTGGCCGGGGTGGGCGTCGGCGAAACACCTATCCCGCAATACTATCCTTGCACCGGACGGTTTACGTGGCTACTTCCTTGATTAACACCGATTTAAAATTACATGGAAGAGAACGTTCCGCTACCGCGCATAAACAAAATCCCGTTTATAGTTTTCGACGTCCTGCTGGTTCTCACGGCGCTGATCGTCGGTTTTTCGAGCGGAGGCCCGCTCAGTCCGATGATGTTTTTCCTGGTCATCTTCTGCGTAGCCCTCGGCTGCGGGGTGGCCTGCATGCCGTTTTACGTAGAGTTCCGGACGCTGGCCAAGCTCAAGGAGTATGACCTCAGTCAGGCCAATCACGAGAATGCCCGCCGCATCGAAGCGGCCATGCTCGCGATCCAAGAGATTGGCGAAAATATCGTCCAGAATACCGATCGCGAGGCCGAGATTGCCTCGGCTTTCGAGACGCTGCTGGAGCGGATGGAAGGCCGCATTGGAGAGATGAATGGTGGTGAATCTGCCCCCGCGGGTGTGGATTCCGAACAGTTGCGCGAGGCACTCGCCACGGTGCGGGATGACTTTGCCCAGTCGATCGCCGAGCAGGTCGCTATGTCTGGAGACAAGCAGCACGAGAAGCTCAACGCCGCACTTTCCAAGCTGCAAGGGTTGCCGATGCAGGTGACGCTTCTGGGCGAGTTGGCCGGTCGCTACCAGAGCCTCGCCGCAATGATCAGCGACACCGCTGCGAATTTAATCACCGCCACACCTTCAACGGAAACCTCCACCAAGCCAACATCGGAACCCGAAGAAGAACTCGCCGAAGAAGACGATGCTTCCGAGGAAGCGGTTGCTCACGAGGAAGTTGAATCGGAAGAAGAATCTGCCGATGCCGATGCCGATGCCGAGGATGAAGTGGAAGAATCGGAAGAGGCCGAGGATGATGCGGACTCCGGGGATGAATCGGAACCTGAAGAGGAGTCTGAAACCGAAGAGGAGATCGAGAGCGAAGAGGACGCTGAATCCGACGAAGAACTTGAAGCGGAATCGGATGAGGAGCTTGAAGCGGAAGAAGTAGACGAGGAGCCTGCAGAGGCTGAGTCCGCGGAGGAGGAATCGGAGGAATCCGAAGAAACGGTTGGCGAGGTCATTGCTGAAGCCATTGCCGAAGATCTCGAAGAGGAGGATGAGGCGTCCGAGTACGATGAAGAATCCACCGATGATGTGCCGGAGTTTCTTGGGCCCGACGAACTTGAGGACGAGCCCGCGCACGCGGAAGACATTGAACCCATCGACCACGATGAGGCATCTGCCGAGGAGTCTGCGCCGGAAGCGGATGACGATGGCATGGGTGAACTCGACGACGAGGAAGATTTCGACGTCGCCATGAGTGGTGCGATCGATGAAGTGGATTCGCCCGAAGCTGCCGCTGCCAAGGCTGAGGATGCCGAAGAATCAGATGCCGAAGAAACTGAGTCCGAGGATGCAGAGGCCAGTGGTATGGGCTTTGAAGACTGGGATGATTTCGGCGAAATTGCTGCCTCCGGCGACGACGATGAGTCCGAAGAAGAGCCGGCTGATCAACCGGACTTGATGGATGATTTACCGCCGTCCGAGCCGCGCTCCAAACCGAAGAAACCGAAAGGGGCGACGACACTGATTGCGCAGGTCTTGATCGGTATTGGCAATAAGCCGTATGTCCGCGGGACGGGTCCCGGTCTTTCCGAAGACGAAGGCGTGCCGATGGAGTTTCTCGAAATCGGTAAGTGGCAGTGGGTTGCCCCGGATTCGGATGAGCCCGTTACCGTCCGCATCTATAAGAACGATGAAATACCGGCCGAGGGCGATCCGGTGGAAATTCCCGCTGGGCAACGCCGTTCCGTCGCTCCGAAGTTCACGTCATAAATGCACCGGACTTTGCGCCACAAAGTATTTTTGTTAGCATTGCTCCTGGTAGGAGCAGTGCTGGCAGGTTGTTCTTCGAGTAGTTCCGACGGGCAATTCCACATGCGTTCCTGCTCGGTGTTACATTCGTGAGACGCAGTCGTTGACATTGTTATTGATTAGGTCAGCTTAGACGCATGAATCCGCTCAAGTGGAAATTGCATTGGCAGATTTTTGCTGCACTGATGCTTTCTGTCATCGCCACTGTGGCGGTGAAATCGAGTGGCGGCCCAGATGCGGCCCTGGGAGAAGGGCTGTTGGGCTTGTGCGACTTTGTCGGCAAGCTCTTCATGAATGCGCTCAAAATGATCATTGTGCCGCTGGTCGCGAGTTCGATCATTGCAGCGATGGCGGGGTTGACCGGCGGGGCGGACTTCCGTCGCCTGGGATTGAAAACCTTGCTCTATTACGTTTGCAGCGGCGCGATTGCGGTCACGATCGGGCTGGTCATCGTGAATATCATCCAGCCGGGCACGGTCGACCCCGATACCGCAGCTCGCATGGCGGAGAACGCTGCCCAGGCAAATGCAGGAGAGATTATCGAGGGCAAGGTTGCTGGTAAGAGTTCACAGGATATCTGGGATATATTTCTGCGGATGTTTCCGGCGAACATCATCGAGAATTCCAGTGATAACGGCAACCTGCTCGGCTTGATCACTTTCAGTGTGCTCTTCGGTTTTTTCATTAGCCGATTGGACGAGAAGTGGCGCGCCACGCAGTTGAACTTCTGGGAAGGCGTCAGCCGCGTGATGATGGCAATCACCGAGCTGATACTGAAGTTCGCGCCGATCGGTGTGTTTGCTTTGGTAACGCCCAAGCTGGTCGAACTGGGACTGGATTTGATTGAACCGCTGGCGCTGTTTACGGCGACGGTCCTGCTTGCGCTGCTCTGTCATGTGGCCGTGCTCTGCGGGGTGATGACTTTCTTTAAGCTGAACCCTCTCCAGCACTTGAAGACGATGGCGGAGGTGCTGATGACTGCGTTTTCCACGGCCAGTTCAGCTGGGACATTGCCGCTGACGATGGAAACGGTCGAGCGCGATGCCGGTGTTTCGAACCGCACGGCCAGCTTCACTTTGCCGCTGGGGGCAACGGTGAATATGGACGGCACGGCGCTGTATGAATGCGTCGTGGTGATTTTTGTCACCCAGGTGATCGCAGTGATCGATCCGAGTTTTGACCCGCTTACATTAGGGCAGCAACTCCTCGTTGTCTTCCTGGCATTGACGACGTCTATCGGAGTTGCGGGCGTGCCTTCAGCCAGTATCGTGGCGATCTTCCTAATCATGGGCGTGCTCGGCATTCCCACGGAATACATTGGCCTGGTGTGGGTTGTGGACCGGGTGCTGGACATGTGCCGCACCAGCGTGAATGTATTCAGCGATACGTGTGCGGCGGTCATCATCAGCAAGACCGAAGGCGAATCGGTTTACGAACAGGCGAGTTAACAGCGCCGACAATCGTGAAACCTGAATGGCGGATGAATCACTTTAATCCGGGACGGGTTATCGGCGCAGGGCTTAATTTGGTTGTGTAAATGGCGTTTTTACGGCTTGATGACCCCGTCTAGACAGGCCCGAAGCCAGCAGCAATCTAGCATGTTCGCACTCCGACATAGTATCCAATGGCGGATCTTTGCCTATTACACGGGCCTGATATTCCTGGCGCTGGTGGTGTTGGTCACGGCCTTTTATTACTATGAAAAGCAGGACCGTGAGCGCCTCACCAGCATGACGATGCAGGCGCGGTTGATTCGGATCATTCCGATGTTTTTTCATCCTGGCAGTGACCCCCATTCGCGCGGTCGAGCTAAGTCGCACGGGCGTCTGCGTGACCGTATGCAGGCTGAGGTTGATCCGAACGCGGAGTCTGCATTCGCGGAGAATCATCCTGCGACAGCTGCCAGTAGTGGGGCTGGCAGTTGGCCTAACCCATATCCACCCAGTGAGCTAACGGGGCAATTGTCGCCCAATCGACCGATCGTGGAAACGGAGCTGGGGCGTCATATCGGGGCGAAATCCGACTCACCGCGCTTTGGTCCCGGGACCCCCGAGCGTGCCGAGCGCGACCTCTACTCCTTGGAGGATGAAGGCTATTTCCTTTGTGCGATGGATTACGAAAAAGGCATCGTTTACATGACGAAAAATTTCCCGGGATCGCTCATCGACCGTGTGCCAGAGTTTGGGCCGGCCACTTGGACGGCGGATCGTAACGCGGATTATCTTTGGGTTGGCACGCAGGTGCCTGAGTCGGGTTACTTGCTCCTGGGTGTTCCGATGTCCCGGTTGCATGAGCAGATTCAGGCAACGCTTGTTAAGGCTATCGGCATCGGAGGCGGGGTGCTCGTGATCATTTCCCTGCTTGGTTATGCGCTGATTCATATTTCGCTACGACCGATTAAGCACATTAGCGAGGCGGCCAGTCGCATTGCGCAGGGCGATATGAATGAGAAAATCGACACGACCCACGTCCGTTCTGAACTCGGGGAACTGGCTGGTGTTCTGAACCAGACTTTTGGGCGGCTCAGCGACGCAGTGAAGCGGCAAATTCAGTTTACGTCTGACGCATCCCATGAGTTGCGCACACCCGTCGCGGCGATTCTGGCAGAGTGTCAATTTTCCCTGAAACGCGAACGCACTCCGGAGCGTTATCGGGAGACAATCGAGGTCTGTCACGAGTCTGCCCAGATCGG
>JBNNDZ010000048.1:0-16634 GCA_050285865.1 Puniceicoccales bacterium | reverse complement strand
CTGCGCCAACGCCGCTATCGAAGGCAGCCTCGTCGTGCAGGAAGTCCTCAAGGGCAAGAAGCACTACGGCTACAACGTCGCAACTGGTGAGTACGAAGACCTCATCGCTGCTGGTGTTGTCGACCCAACCAAGGTGACCCGCTCTGCCCTGCAGAACGCAGCCTCCGTCTCCGGCCTCCTCCTCACCACCGAGTGCATGATCACCGATGAACCGGAAGAAAAGGGCGCAGCAGCCCCGGCTCCGGACATGGGCGGCATGGGCGGTATGGGCGGCATGGGCGGCATGATGTAAGAAGGGCCCAGCCCTTCACCCTCGGTGCTTTGCACCGTGATTGGCCACTGCGCCAAACATCAAATCGCACAAACCGCAAATCGCATCTTTCAAAGTCCCCGGCATAATGCCGGGGGCTTTTTTTATGAGAAATCAGGATTGATCATGAAAGACATTAGCCTGTAGCCTTCACCCCACCTGAGCCTATTCTCCCTTAAATCAATAGGTATATGAAGTCATCCTACGCTACAAATATGATCGCCGGGGTCTTCCTGGCTACTACTGCGCACGCCATCCCAACGCCTGCGTTCCCTCAAAGCTACAGCCTGCCAGAACTCGATCTCTCAACACCAATTCGAGACCAGGGTCATCTCGGCGACTGCTGGGCTTTCGGATCAACGGCCGCCTTTGAGTCTGCCCTCCTCGTAGCAGGTATTGGCAGTGGACCTTCCGACCCAGCAATCGATCTTTCCGAATGGCACCTCGCAACCCGAAGTGGAATCGAGCCCGACCTCACCCCTGATGCTCAGGGCAAATACGATGATTGGGGCGGCAACACACTATTATCAATCAGCTATTGGTCCCGCGGCCGAGGCGCTTGGGACATAAGCCCAGATTCTTCGATTCCAGTTCTCGGCGGCGGGCCGGTGCGCGACTCGCAAAACCCGCTCAACGTCTACCCGATTGATGCTATCAGCAATCAGGAAAACCTCGCTCCTTACATTCCGCCGGCATCACAGCCGTCCGCCTATCGCTTGACCGGTTCTTACGAGTTCAACCAGACCAACCCCTACTCTGGCGTCACTTACTCGGATTCCCAACAAGTGGAGCGCATCAAAGGTGCCATTTCAGCTTACGGTGCCCTGGCAACAGGCTTCAATGTCGAGCTAGGAACCTTCTCCTCAGCGACCATCAATGGCGTCGAATATCCAGATGCACACTATATATATACCGGCTCCGCCGAGGGTGACCACGAGGTCGCCATTGTCGGTTGGGATGACACCGTGGAGATTCAGGGTGCGAACTCGCCTGGTGCCTGGCTTGTCAAGAATTCCTGGGGAACCAGCCACGGCTACAATGGCTACATCTATGTTTCCTACGAAGACACCCACTTGGGCAAAACGAATAACTGGGCGGTAGAAGCCAGCACGATGGACGGCTTCTCCGACATGCCACTCCAGAATCAGTATATAGTCCCGGACCACGGCTACACGGATCTGGACGTTGTCACTGCTGCCAGCCGACTCGCCCCTGATGCAGACGGCCAACTCGCCGCAGTGGGCATCTACACCTGGGTCGAAGGACAAGATGTAAACATCAGTATCTACGGTGGCTGGGATGAGAACACCAATGAGCCGATCAATCCCTTTGCGGGCATGAGCTTTTCGGAATCGCTGGTGGAAATAGGCTACCACCTGCTCAACCTCCCCTTCACACTCGATTTCCTGGCCGATGATGAAATCGTCATTGTGGTCGAATATGACGTCAATGACACCACAACCTTACTGGCAGACGATAATAGCCCAGTTTCGTCCGATGTCAGTTACATGTTTGATGGAACCAATTGGATCGACCTTGCCTCCATGCCCACACCGGGCACCTTCTTCGTCAAGGGGCTGACACTTGTCCCCGAGCCCGCACACTATGCGCTGCTAGCCGGTGTTGCCCTCCTGGCCATGGTCTCGCTACGCCGCCGTCGCACGGCATAAGAAGTTGGCTCACCAATTTATTCAACAAGCCCCCAGCGTTTAGTCCTGGGGGCTTTTTCTGATCACAGTTGCCACATTGCAAAATGCCTGATTCGGCCATAAACACACCGGGCATAATCGCCGACTCTCATTAATCACCAAGTAATCGGCTGCAAGCCAACTAAAAATTAAACCTTGTATATCAGCAACTTGCCGAATTTCTGACTAATTATCGATCATTCAGTCTCGCAATGGCAAACCCCTTGCATACCCGTGTCCAAAATATGACAAAAGTCATCATTGCTGCCTGTTTTTTCGCTACTACGCAAATTCTTCATGCCTACGATCGGGTCGCCGTCGATTTCGACCACGTGACCGAACTGGCAAAAGAAATTGCGACAGTAGGACCATCCTATCAAAAGCCGGAAATACCAGCCGCGTTGCAGGGTCTGTCGTATGACGACTACCGCTCCATCCGCTTCCGCCGAAATGAGGCGCTATGGCTTGGGCAGGACTACAAGTTTATCGTCGAATTCTTCCATCCGGGCTACATCTACGGCGACCCCGTCCGCGTGTATGAGACTACCGACACACACCGGCAAATGATCCCGTTCTCCCACACGTTCTTCAATTACGAGGAGGCAAACCTCATGCCTGGCCAAATCCCGTCCGACATCGGTTTTGCGGGCGTGCGGATTCGCTATCCGGTCAACAACCCTCAAGTGCATGACGACCTCATCGTGTTTCAGGGAGCCTCGTATTTCCGGGCCTTAGGCCGGGGGCACGCCTATGGACTTTCGGCGCGCGGTCTTGGTTATGGCATCGGCGAAAACGAAGAATCCTTCCCACGCTTCACTCAGCTATGGCTCAAAAAGCCGCAGGCCGACTCCGAAGTCATGACGATCTTTGCGCTGCTCGAAGGCGAAAACGTGGTCGGCGCATACGAGTTCACACTCAAGCCAGGGGGTCCGACTAATATCGACGTGCGCTGCCGTATTTGGCCACTTGGCGACCCGTCCAAGATAGACTTCGCCCCACTAACGAGCATGTATTTCTTTGGCGAGAACAGCGAGTTGCCAATCGATGACTGGCGCCCGGAAGTCCACGACTCGGATGGGTTGCTAATTGCCAATGGCGAGCGCTGGACCTGGCGGCCCATCGATAACCCGAGCACTCTTTCAACCCAACGCTTTCCCGTCGACGACCTCCGCGGATTTGGACTGCTACAGCGCGATCGGCGATTCACCTCCTACGAGGATCTGGAGTCAAACTACGAGCGCCGCCCCAGCGCATGGATAACGCCTAAGGGCAAGTGGCAAGAGGGCGATGTCGTCCTGGTCGAAATCCCCACACGGACCGAAACCATTGATAACATCAATGCCTTCTGGAAACCCAAAACACCACCCGCCAAAGATGGCTTTTACGATCTGGCTTACACACTTTCCTGGCGCACGGCGGAACCCAACGAGAAAATCGCTTCGGTAATCGAAACGCGTGTTGGGCAAAAGACATTGGACGAGAAAGCGACGAGCTTCATCGTGGAATTCACTCCGCCGTCCGGCATCACCAGCCAAAATGTCGGTGAACTAAAAATTGAATTCGATGCGAATGGTGCGCCCGTACTCACTGAACCTCAGCTAAAGTTCAATGAGCCAGAAAATGCAGTCCGCGTTTTCTTTGACCTTACACGCAATGCTACGCGCTCACATGCACTCAAACTGACCCTGACCCGCGACGGTAAGCCAGTTTCCGAGACGTGGAGCTACACTTGGCGTCCACGCGCGAAATAGCACGCTCACTCTCGCCTCTATGGACTCTACCGAACAGGCTTACCGCAAAATCGACGCCCGGCTTCGTGCGCATGGCGTCAAGCGCATGTCGATCCGCCACCGCGTCACCGAGGCCATCCTTGAGGAGGCAAGAGCACTGGAGCCTACCGAATCCCTTGAGCGTCGCGCCAATCGTCGGCTCGAGCACCGGTTAGCCAGCATCACCGGAGCGATACGCGATGTTGCCGGTCTGCCTGACAACGCCACCGGCCGTTCGCGTGCCCTGTTGTTGCTGAGCACCATCGACGAGGAATTAGCGTGGCTCGGAGATCCACAGAAGCCGGATATCTTTGCCGCTATCGGAACGCAAGTCACCGATCAGCAAATCACTACTGGACCTAAGCTTACCCGTAGCGCGCTCGGTGCTCCTCAGATCGACTTCGGCCTCATTGAGGAAACTACCGAGAACACCTTGGCTGTATTGAACAAATGGCCCAAATTGCGTTTTGCGGGTTTCCTCCTGCTGCTCGGGAGCATCACCGCATTCGTTGTAACCTTTGCCCGCTGATATGACACGCAACACCAACCTCATCAAGGTCAGCCAAAACCGGCGCTTCCGGTTCTTTGCCTTGTTCACCGTGCTCTGGCTTATTGGCGTCCTGTGGTTTGTGGACCTGATGCTCCGCCTGCCGTTTAATAATGCCAAATGGTTGCTGGTGGCTGTTTTTTGCCCGCTCTTTGGTTTCTTGGCATTTGGCTTCGTGCAGGCCTTCGCAGGCATCATCACCCTACTCCGCAAACGCGATCAACTTTGCATTACAGAGTTGGATCGAAAACTGGAAGGCCGTCCGCTTGCCTCACGCACCGCCCTACTTTTCCCGATCTACAACGAAGACCCCGATGCCGTCACCGCTGGCATCGAAACAACCTATGAAGCATTGCGGGACAAAGGCCTGCTCGAGCACTTCGACATCTTCCTGCTCAGCGATTCCACCAATGAGAACAATTGGATCGCGGAGGAATCCGCCTGGCTACGAACCGTGCGTAAGCTCTCGGCACATGGGAAGATTTTCTACCGCAAACGCCGGGATAACCTGAACCAAAAGTCCGGCAACGTGGCCGACTTCCTCCGTCGTTGGGGCAAGCCTTATGACTTCTTTGTCTGCTATGATGCGGACAGCCTGATGACTGCCGACACACTGCACCGCATGGTACGCATCATGGAGCACACCCGCGAAGTCGGCATACTCCAATCCATGCCGCGCCTCTACAACGGGCATTCGCTCTTCGCGCGCTTGCAACAGTATGGTAATCGCATTCAAGGCATGATCGGCGGAGCGGGCCTGAATTTCTGGCAGCAGGGCGAAGGCAACTACTGGGGGCACAATGCCGTAATTCGCACTAAAGCCTTCATCGAGTTCTGCAACCTGCCGGAGTTGCCCGGTGCACGTCCACTTGGTGGGCGCGTGATGAGCCACGATTTCGTGGAAGCCGCGCTGATGCGCAAAGCGGGCCTACAGGTGTGGCTCGCCTATGACCTTGAAGGCACTTTCGAAGAAATGCCTCCTAGCCTGCCGGACTTTGCAGCGCGCGACCGGCGCTGGTGCCAGGGCAACCTGCAACATAGCTGGATCATGCTCTTTGGCCGCATCAAGGCGGTGAACCGCATCCACATGCTCAACGGAATCATGTCCTACATTTCCGGACCGCTCTGGTTGGCGTTTCTTGCGGTATCGACGCTGGTTTTTTACAGCTGGATGAATAGCGAGCTGACCATTTTTCCGCGCCAGTCCTTTCTACCATTTACGCCTGAATCCACCGCACTGCAAGGACTCTACATATTCATCTACACGATGGTGTTGATCCTCGTGCCAAAGTTTTTCCCACTGCTATGGCTGGTGAAAGAACCTGAGCAGCGGCGGCGCTTCGGAGGTATCGCCAAGGCCGGCATATCGCTGGTCGTCGAACTCACGATGTTTACGCTGATCGCGCCGTCACTGATGCTGTTTCACAGCTCCTTCGTCGTGGCACTGTTTCTAGGTCAACGCGTCGGCTGGAATTCGCAACGGCGTGGGGGTGATGGCATTGAATGGTCCGAGGCCATTTCGGCCCAAGGTGGCCATACCTTAATTGGCCTTTTGTGGGGCATTCTCGCGTGGCAAATATCGCCCTCGCTGTTTTGGTGGATGTCGCCCGTTACGCTGGGTTGGGTGCTGGCCCCGGCCTTAACCGTTTTTACAAGCAAGGTCTCGGTTGGACAATGGTTTGCTGAACGTGGCCTACTACTGACGCCGGAAGAAACTGAACCCGCTGCTGAAGTCACCACACTACGTCGCAAGTTGAAGGCGTTTGAAGGCAAGCCCGACCCCATCCCGGAACTCGCCAGTGACTTCGGCCTGATCCGCGTCGCAGTCGATCCATACGTCAATGCGCTGCACCAGATTTTTCTTCGTGAACGGGGCAACCAAACCGAAGAAACCCGTGAAGAGCTCGACGCAATGTTGGAGACGCTAATCATCCACGGGGCACCCGCCCTTACGCGCGAGAGTAAACTACGCCTGCTTTACGACCTGCCCAGCGTGCAACGTCTGCATCAGGAAATCTGGGACCGACCCTTCCACGAGTTGCCAGCCTTCTGGCGCCTCGCCCTGGACCGCTACAACCGCGAAAGCCTGTTTAAGGTGCACCTCACCCCGAGCCCCGCAGCGTGAGCGATGAGCTCACGATGCGGGCTTGGAATAAAAAGACGCAGTTTATTGCATCTGCACGCGGAGGAAGAGTGATTCGCCCTCGGCATTGAAGAGTTGGGTGACATCCATGGTGAGCTCACCCGCAACCGTAGTGACCTGCACCGCACCGGTGTCATACCAATTGGCCAAATCTTCCGAATACTGAACTTGATAACGGACGTTCGCTTCGGCCTGCCAACTGATAGACAGATCGCTGCCTGCGCCAAGGTTCATCACCACTTGCGGAGTCTCCGTTGGCAACGGAGCAAGCTTCTCATTTTCCAAATCCGCCAGTTGCTGAGCGAGTTGGTTACGGGTCGTCGTGTATAGATCATACTTCGGATGTTCCGGGTCCGCGACGTTATCCATTTCGTCTGGATCAGACTTCAGGTCATACATTTCGTAAACCTCCGGCTTCACCCCATCACCATCAAAGATCCGCGCATACTTGTAGCGGTTCGTAATGAGGCAACGAATGCGGTTTGGCGGCGGTACCGCATTAACCAAACACTGACCGGCACGAATATCGTCAAAGGTGAACAAAATTTCGTTTTGCGGTGGTGCCGAAGTTGGGTCCAACAGTAACGGCGACATATCGACTCCCCGGAAAATATATTGGTCGAGATTCGGCACATCGACGAGCGAGGCGATTGTTGGAACGAGATCGACCAAGGTCATGAGCGCCTCGCTCTGGAACCCGCCTTGATACAACTGCGGATTCGAAACGACCATCGGCACACGCAGGGCTTCCTCGTAGCTGATGAATGCCTTTTGGCGCAGACCACCATGAGCAGTCGCCATTTCACCATGGTCAGAAAAACGGAATATTACAGTGTCATCGGTGAAATTACGCTCATCCATTGCGGCCATGATCTGACCAAATTGTGAGTCAGCCAGCCTGATAAGGTTTCCGTAAAAATTGACGTATTGATAACGCTTTTCGTAGGTATCCAGCGGACCAAGCCCATTGAGCCGCTGCAGGTAACTGAGTTGAGTCTGCGGCTTATAGCTTGGGAAGATTGGATACGGAAAAGAGATGTGAGGGATCTGCGTCGGCTGCGAAATGATTTGTCCCTGATCTGAGAGCGCTTCATTATTATTGGTCGGCGGCGAGATTTCGCCTTCGAGCATTGCCTCAGAATAATCAAAATCGCTAAACGGCTGATCTTCAACACCTGGGTAGCCCAACACGTCGTGTGGGTTCACCAACGAAACCACCAAGAAGAACGGTGCATCGTCATCGTAATTCTTAATAAAATTGATGGCGTCACTGGTAAAACGAGCATCATTTTCATTGGGACCCTTTCCGGCATTGAGCGGGTTTGTATCGCCACCTGCGTCCGGCGGATCCCAGCTCTCAAAGCCCCATGGCTGAAGCGATTCCGAATCGCCACCATCCTCAAACTTACTCATGTGCCACTTACCACGGAAAAAGCAGCGATAGCCAGCCGTTTTCAAAACCGTAGCCAAGTTCGGAATACTCGTGCTCAGTGTGACTTCAGCATCGGACAACTCACAGCATGGAGTACCATCAGGAGCATTCTCGTCGCAGCTGAACTCAGTCAACGTCTGGGTGACGTTATGCTGCGCCGGGTAAAGGCCGGTAAATAAGCTAGAGCGACTGGGCGAGCACATCGCTGCCGAGCAATACATGCGCTCGAAAGACATCCCACTAGCTTTAAGCCGAGTCAATGTCGGCAGGTTTTCTTCTTCCCAACCGTCCGGAAAATGCTGAGTTGCGCGCTCCTGATCTGTAATGAACAGGACGATGTTCGGTTTATTCGGAAGAGATCCCACTTTAGAGCGTGGCGTGCGCTCGGGAGCTGTATTGGTGGAAGAATTGCCTGCTCCTACAAGCGTGGAACCTGCGACGAGTCCAGATGAAGTCAGGAATGAACGACGATCCATAAGAATTACGTAGAGTTGATTTATATGTGACTGAATGGCAGGGAGATTCGCCGATCAAATCCGCTTGTTACATTTGAGTCAACGAACAATCGCCATAAGCAGTATAAGTATGACTGCTAATGCTACGACTTCATCGTTTAAACAAGACTGCCACGCAGCTCAAGCAACCTTAAGCAATCCACGGCCTGAATTGCAATCTGGGCCATTGGCCATAAAATAAAATCCATGAAAAAACTACCGTTCATTTCTATTCTGCTCTGCCTCGCCCTGCCCCTCTTTGTCATTGCTGACGGGGAAGACGTCACCTACATGGTGGATGACCAGTATTACGAAGGCTACTACGTGGACGCCGGCAAGGACGCCACGCTAGTTATCATACTCCACGACTGGGATGGGCTGACGGATTATGAGAAGAAGCGCGCCCACATGCTCGCGGACGCAGGGTTCTCCGCCTTTGCCGCCGATCTCTATGGCAAAGGCGTGCGCCCGACTGAAGTCAAAGATAAGCGACAGCACACCGGTGAACTTTACCAGGACCGTGCGAAAATGCGCGCCTTGCTCAACGGAGCCGTTGTGGAGGCAAAGTCTCTCGGGCTGAACACCGAGAAAATGGTCGCAATGGGCTACTGTTTTGGCGGTGCCGCCGTGCTGGAAATGGCACGCTCAGGCGCGGAGGCGGACGCCTTCATTACCTTTCACGGAGGCTTGAGTACTCCTGAGGGGCAAGACTACTCCAAAACTCAGGGCATGGTAATGGTTTTCCATGGCACGGCAGATTCGATGATTACCATGCAAGATTTCGCCACGCTTGCGACTGAGTTGGAAGACGCAAACATCGCCCACGAAATGACCACTTACGGCGGTGCTCCACATGCCTTTACGGTCTTCGGCAGCGACCGCTACGATCAGGCTGCCGACGAGGCTTCCTGGGCGCGATTCATGGCGTTTCTGAATGCGTGGAACGAGCAAAAATAAACGCCCCGGACATAGCTGTCCGAGGCGTTGCAAAAGAAAATTGCCAAAGCTTAATCCAACTCAGGATTAGCCCAGCCGATGACGGCCATGCCAACGCGGGGACCCGCCGCACCGCTCGGTTGTGATGTCAGGTCATCTTTGCCCGCATGAACGATCAATCCGCGTCCAATAATCGAGGTTGGGCCACTGAACGCGAGATCGTCGTCAACGAAGCTGAACTCGGCCACGCCGTTTTCATCGGCCGTTACGTTCCCCATGTCGCCCACGTGGCGTATCATTGCATCACGGCCCGCATGCACGGTGTTGGTTGGGTTAAAGTGACCGCCCGTTGAGGTGGCGTCGTCCTTACGTAAATCACCGTATTGGTGCACGTGGAAGCCGTGCTCGCCCGGTGTAAGGTTTTCAATACGACCCGTGACCTTGATGCCGCCCTTGACCTTTTCAAAGGTAACAACGCCGTGGGTGTCATTGCCCTTGGTCGGCGTGAAAACGGCAACCGCGGTAGTCGGGGCAGGCTCCGTGTGCGCGTGGTCATGGCTGTGGCCATGATGATCGCCCGGTTGCTGAGCCATGGCAATGCCAACGAGGGGTACGGCAGAAAATGCGAGTAATGCTATGAAGTGTTTCATGATATCGATAGTGGTTGGTGTTCTGTTTGCTGACGAGAACATACGCGGACAATCGCTGAATTCAACTGCGAGAACCATTTCGCCGGGCGGGATTGACACCCGTATTTCGCGCCTTTGCAATGCACGCATGAGTGATCACGCAGCCCAGGTATCCATCGGTTGGACCACCGCCCCGTCCCGTGAAATTGCGGAGCAGATTGCCCATACGCTCGTAGGTTCAGGCCTGGTGGCATGTGGCCAGATCACCGGCCCTGTCACCTCGATTTACCGTTGGCAAGGCGAGCTGCAGCAAGAGGAGGAGTTTCGACTTATTCTAAAGTTTTCCGCCCAGCGTGAGGCGGAGGTCCGCGCTGCACTCCAGATCGCCCACCCCTATGACGTGCCGCAGTGGGTCGTCACGCATGCCGATACCGGACACGAAGCCTACATGACATGGGTTCACGACAGCGCGCGAGAGGACAGGCCGTAAACTTGACGTATTAACCTGATTTTGGCAGCATCTACTTATGCGCCACACCTACGTCCTATTCTCCCTTTTCGCAATCATCCTTGCTGGCTGCCAAAACGCCAGCGAGACACCGCCGCCCCGCCAGGAACTGGTTGGCGGCCCCTGCAGTTACAGTGAATCAGCCGCTGTGGCCACGGTGTCCGACATCAACGCCGAGCAAGTCCGCTTCCTCATCAACGGTGAGTTGACGCCCTACTCACGCCAGGACTTGCCGAGTAAGTTTGACTACAAGCCCGGTGCCCAGTTCGACGTCATCGAAAAGCGCATCACCAAGGGCACCTGCACGCCATACATATTGGAAGTCGTAAACCAAATCGGTGCGACCAGCCAAAGCGCCGAGCGCACCACGATATATAAACATCCGGACCCGAGCTTGCGGTAGGCAAGTCCCTACTCGACCTCTACGATCATCTGGACCTCGACCGTGCTGTCTTTGGGCAGTCCGCTGACCGCGACAGCGGCGCGGGCATGCTTACCCTTTTCGCCAAGCAGATTGACCAGCAAATCGGAGGCACCGTTAATCACGGCCGGGCTATCCGTAAAACCGTCGACTGCATTCACGAAGCCGTTAACGAAGACCACGCGCTTGATAGCTTCCAGGCTGCCGACGGCTGACTTCACTACGGCAAGCGAATTCAGGGCGCACACCTGTGCCGCCTTCTGAGCGTACTCGAGATCGCGCAGGCTACCAACCTTGCCCGTGTGTGTCATCTCGCCTTTTTGCAGACAGATGGCACCGGCAACGTGCAGCACATTACCCACCCGGACAAACGGCACGTAGCTGCCAGCCGGCGCAGGTGGCGCGGGGAGTTCAAAACCAAGTTCTTCCAAGCGGGCTTCGAGTGACATAAGCGAGAGCGTTATCAACGCAGACCGGGAGTCAATGGCAGAAGACAGCGCAAAGGCGACTTATCCTCTACCCGTCCGACATTCAACGTCTGTACCAAAGTGAATTCAATTCGTGGATTGTGCATTCGTCGGAACGGTGTAGCTTTTCCCGTTTTTGTATGAGCCGCTTGGACCGATTTTTTGCGCCGAACTTTCCCTTCCGACCCGCCTCCTTCCCATTTTTTTACGGCTGGGTAATTGCGCTCGCGGGTACCGGCGGGATGATCTGCACGCTACCCGGACAAACCGCAGGCGTTGGCCCATTCAAAGTTCCACTACTTGCCGCGCTGGGTATAACGAGCATTCAGTTCAGCGGTGCTTATCTAGTAGGAACGGTCGCCTCCGGTCTCACCCTCCCAAAGATTGGCGGCATCTTCGACCGCATTGGCGCGCGTAAGGTTGCCACAGCCAGCGCCATTGGTCTCGCACTGGCCTTATTTTACCTCGCCAACTGCGACCGGATTGCAGCGAAAATCCCCGCTCCTGAAGGCTCGCCCTGGCCGGCATTGATCGTCCTGGTACCCGGCTTTTTCGCAATTCGCTTTTTCGGGCAAGGCATTCTGACCATGGTTTGCCGCGCCATGATCGGGAAATGGTTCGACCGCAAGCGCGGACTCGTCAGCGCCATCAGTGGCCTGCCGGTATCCATCGCTTTTGCTTCCGCGTTTTACCTGCTACTCCAATTGATCGTTGCCCTCGGCGGCTGGCGGGAAGCGTGGATAGCAATGGGCTTTTTCCTCGCCACCGCGGGTGCCTTTTTCTGCTGGTTGATATTCCGCGACAATCCCGAGGAATGCGGTCTGGTGATGGATGGCGCGCCGCCGCCAGAAACGGAAAACAAAGAAACCAACGCCGAGTTCGCCATCCACCGAGAATTCACCGCCCAAGAAGCGCTGCGCACGACGGCGTTCTGGGTGTTCTCGCTTTCGATATGTCTCTGTGGATTTGTCGGCACAGCTATGGGCCTGCACGCACAGACCATTGCCACCGAAATGGGGATGACGATTGAAAGCTTTTCGCTGCTATTCCCTCAATCGGTGATTTTCAATATCGGGTTCAGTTTCCTCATCGGCTGGATGACGGCACGCTTCCGCTTGAAATACGCCTACTTCATCATGATCGGTGGTCAGGCCCTCGCCAACACCTCGATCTTCATGCTACCTTCACTCCATGGGCAATTGCTATTCATGCTGGCTATGGGGGCAAGTTGGGGCGCATTCGGAACGCTAAGCACCGTCACCTGGCCACGCTACTACGGCCGCAAGCACCTTGGAAACATCAGCGGTTGGGTGATGTTGCTAATGGTCGTCACGAGCGCGCTGGGGCCGTTCTTCTTCGACCTGATCGCAACTTTCACTGGTAATTATTCAGCCGCAATCTGGACCTGTGTTGGGCTTTGCGCTGTGCTGTTCGTATGCTGTCTGTTTACGGAGAATCCACAGCGAAAAGTCGCACCACTCAATTCAGAGTAGTTTGTTCCGGAGCCGACTCTTCGGCCTCAGACGGCAAACCAACATCCTGATCGGAAATCTCCTGATCACCCTGCGTTGCCTGTCGAATCCATTCAGAAATCTGACTCGGTGAAAGCACGTCCGAGGCAGGTAGCTCCTCGACACTTTGGATGCCGATAAACTCAAGAAATTTGTCCGTCGTCCCATACTGAATTGGACGCCCCGGCAAGTCCGCACGGCCCGTCACCACGACCAATTCATGCTCCAACAGGCGGTTGATCGCGCCATCTGCCGACACCCCGCGAATGGATTCCAATTCTGCCCGTGTAACCGGTTGACGATAAGCAACAATCGCCAAGGTCTCCATCGCCGCCTGCGACAACCGCATGGGGCGCGCTTCATTGCGTAGCAGCCTCACCCAATCCGCATAGTCCGGCGCCGTAGTGATGCGGTATCCCGCCGGCCCTTGAATGACGCGATATACCTCACGCTTCTCAATAAGTTCGTTAGAAATGGCATCCATCGCGTCCCGAATCTGCGTCGCAGTCAACAACGTCGGCACCTGGTCCATGATGTCATTGAGCTCCCCCTGAGCAGGCTCGAAAGGCGGACGCGACCCTGGCACGGGTGCGGGCGTTGCTTCAGGATCGTCCGTCGACTGCTGGTGATACCGTGTAATCACCGCTTGAATATCCCGGATCGATAGCGGCTCCGAGGTAGAAAGCAACAAGGCGCGAAGGATTTTCTTGAGGTTGAAGACCATCTTTGGAAAGCCCAGATTCAGACGTAACCCGGCCACGGGTTCAATGCCAATCCTCCCGATTCCCCAATTGCACTGCGATTGCACTACGCTGATGAACCCCTATTTAACCAAAATGATGAAATCGTCCCGGAATCAAAATTTACCCTTGCCCAAACGTCCAAGAACTTACTTTTTAATCAACTTTACGCTCGTTTCGTAACGTCGGAGTCACTTCCACTGTCGAAACTAGGCTTACGGGTTGATAGCTCAATTGGTAGAGCAGTTGCCTTTTAAGCAATTGGTTCCGGGTTCGAGTCCCGGTCGACCCACTTTTCTCCTAAGCCCCAAAGCACAGCAACCACGCGGGAATCCGCATGATTGGTAGCCAAACTTGGCAGGGTCCCTAAAAACTGGCCCATTGCTAGCGAGAAGATTTTCGGTCATAGGCATCGTGAAATCATATGAAATAATACCGCTTCTAAATAGTATGGATAATGTATGCGTTCTGGTTGAAATTGTCTTTCGATGAAGCGAAAGATGGGTACCGATACAGATCGAGAGCGTGTCAAAGAGCTGCTCAAGATTGAACGCAGCGGTTGGCGCAAGGAGCGGCTGATTGCTTTGAAGTTAGGTTTCAGCGAAGATAATTCGCTGGAGCAAACCAAAGCCGAGTTCCCAGAGCACGAGCATGTCGTCGTCTGGGACGGCGCAGGCTTCTACCCTCGCGAGGACGAACACCCCAGCACCCCCGAAGGCCTGCACACGATCATGCTTCCACCCTACAGTCCGGAGTTGAATCCCATCGAAAAACCCTGGGACCTCATCCAGGACCACAGCGCCAACAAACCCTGGCCATCTATAGAACGGCTCGACCAAGTCGTCGCCTCCCTTCTCAAAGAATGGTGGGAAGAACCAAGACGCATCATAAAACTCGTCGGCAACAACTGACAACGCGCTTCAGTAAACGATTCTGCCAGCCATGACCTTATCAATCATTTATGGATGTGGTATAAGCCGGCCTTTCCAGTACAGGCTACAGCAACATTCACTTAGAAACGGAAAAGGCCGGGTGACTCCCGGCCTTTTCTATATATAACAGAAGTAGCTACGCCGTTGCCTCTTGATCTTCAAGGTCATCGAAGAGCTCCTGAGTCGGATTATGATGCAACTCAGCAGCCCGAGCGGCGCCAGTCATGTGAAGCATCAGCTTGAGTGCGTTGACAACGTCCGGCTCGGTGAAGCGCTGCATTTCCATGGTCGAGGTCACCTTGTTCGCGATGGTGTATGGCTTGGCCCAATGCCGGAGCCAGTATTCCTCCATGTAGTGGGCTGAGACTTTTCCACGCTGAATAATCTCGCTGGATAGGTCTGCGATCGGGTTGTGGTCGAGATTGATCGCATCAAATGGGATTGGGTGGTCCGGTTGGTCGCGCGTGATTGAGCGACGAACCAAATAGTAGTGCGTCAGCCGGTTCTTGGACAAATCCAGGCGGAAACGCTTGGCCCGGCGCACGACAAAGAAAATTTCCGGCGGCAGGCTCTCTAATTGCAAACCGGACAGATCAACCAGCAGGTTTTCGTGGCGCGAACTGTCCTCTATCAGCTCCTGTAAGCGGTGCTTAGCGAGGAGGTAATTGCGTTGGCGGGGCTTATCCCATGCAGCAAATGTTTCGATTTCAACCAAGTGGGACTTGGCGGCAGGAGTATGCAAGACTTCGAGGATGAGCGATTTGGGCGCCCGGGCGAGATAACGGAGCTCGTCGACCGATAGATAACGTCGTGCGGTGTTCATGGCAGGTTTTTTCGTAATAATGGGTTATGAAGAGAATAATCCGAATGAACTGCTTTACAGGATAATACCTTAGCAAAGAAGCTATCTCCATTGAAGCCTGAACCCGCTTAAGAAAACGTAAAAAACCAGAAGCGATAAGGTATGCAGCCCATTTTAACATAAGCCAAGAAGCACAGTCTGTCTCCGCATATTATGCCGCCAAACCACCATCATAATACCCTATTTCGAAAACAACAGACCGCTACGCTCTAAGCGCCAAACGCCACCTCACGGAGAAAAGTCGGTTCTAACCATTGCTTACGCTCCAGCAACTGGTCCGGATTCTTTAAATCAGCTAGCCAGACGATGAACCCTGCATCAACACGTCTGGCAACCAGCTTAGGAAGTGTATGGGTATCTATAGTGCAAATGGACAAAATCATGATGAAGCGAAATCTGGTGCAAAAATGCTTGAACATGCCCGAAAAATCCTGATTGTCTTCCGGCTTGCGTTAGAGGCCGGACCGCTTAGCCGCGATCCCGTCTCCACGGCCCATTCCGCTGCCAGCGGGGTGTCAACGGCGTTCCCGGCGTGTCGCGGGGGGCGCGGCTCCAACCAACTTAGGAGTCCCGGTGCCTGTGAAAACAATAGAAAAACCAATGGCTGATTCCACCGCAGTAGATAAAGACAAGATCATCGCTGAATACAAGACCCACGATGGCGACACCGGTTCGCCCGAGGTTCAAGTTGCGCTGCTCACCGCACGCATTGTTCACCTCACCGAGCACCTCCGCACCCATCGTAAGGACTTCCACACGCGCCGCGGTCTGATCCAAATGACCAACAAGCGCCGCAAGCTGCTCAACTACCTGCGCAAGAGCGACCTCGAGCGCTACAAGAGCATCATTCAGCGCCTCGGCCTCCGCCGCTAAGCGGGCACGGTCCGCTTTGGATTATGGGGCGATGCCCCATCCTCGTATGACTCACTGCCCCCTTCAGGAGGACATGATTCACTAATCCGTTTTCACGGCGGGCTCGGCATTGCCGCGCCCGCTTTTTTATTTTCCGACTACCCCATGTCTGCGATCTCCTCCTTTAGCCTCATTTTTACCTTCATTTGGGTAGCATTTTGGCTCGGACTCGTCATCTTGCACATCTGGCTGGCGCTCTACATCGCCGCGGATGCCAAGGCTTTCCGTCACCGCCAACCGCTCTTTCTCGATTCGCCATTCCTGTGGATGTTTCTCACGTTGCTCACGGGCCTCGTGGGTGCCGCCTTTTATTGGCTGGTGCACTATTCTACC
>JBNNDZ010000047.1:0-7392 GCA_050285865.1 Puniceicoccales bacterium | reverse complement strand
CAGCACCCGAAACACATAGCATGCGGAACACCAGGCATCAGTAGCTTACACTCCTACTATTGAGGGCTTCTACATCGTTTCTTATGTTTATTTATGGTTAAATAATATAAGCTCCTCCCTTCACGCACTCTAGAGCCAACGGGCATTCAAAAACTGTGATTACTGGCTTCAATGTTTTTGGCTTAAAATCTTGATGACCAAGAGATACGAGCTGACCAAAGAACAATTTGACTTAATCAAAGATTTGCTCCCCGGCAAAGTAGGCAACCCTGGTCGCACCGCCGAGGGCAACCACCGCTTCATCAATGGGATCATGTAGGTGCTGCGTAGCAGCGCGTTTTGGCGGGATATGCCAGCACGCTACGGCAACTGCAAAACGACGTATAAACGTTTCAGTCGCTGGGCTAAGAAAGGAGTCTGGGAGCAGATTTTTGATCGATTACTTCAAGACCCTAAAAACGATTACGTGATGATCGACTCGACCCTCGTGAAGGCCCACCAAAACGCTACGACGGGAAAAAGGGGCGGCCCATCAGGCTCTGGGGCGATCCCGCGGAGGATTGACCACCAAGGTGCACATACTCTGCGATGCGCTCGGCAGGCCGCTTAAAATCAAGCTCACCGGCGGCAATCGCAATGACTGCACGCAAGCTCAAACCTTGCTCGAAGGGCAACATGCCAAAGGCGTGATCGCCGATAAAGGCTATGACTCCGATGATATCCGCACCTTAATTACGAAGGCTAAAATGATCGCGGTCATCACAACTCGCCGAAACAGAAAAGTCCACATCCCGCACTACAAGAAGCGATACAAGGAACGTAACCGCATTGAGCGACTCTTCGGAAAACTAAAGCAAAACAGAAGAATCGCCACACGCTTTGACCGCAGCGACGCAAACTACTTGGCCTTCATTTACCTCGCATGCTCTATCCTGTGGCTAAGCTGAATGTCCGTTGGCCCTAGCGCGGGGTAAGCCGGAAGCGGAGCGACCGGCGCACCACCGGTCCCCCATCACCACCCAAGACGTAACCGGGGGATGCCAGCAGTCTCACGCATGCAACGACACCGCACGCACCCGTGCCCTAAAACGGAAACCCGAGACCGACCTGGAAACGACCTTCCGGGTCGAAGGAGCGGCGCTTGACGTTGTAACCATACTCCAAGCGCAGGGGGCCGATAATCGTGCGGATGCTTACGCCGCCGCCCACCGAAATCAGGACTTCGTTAAATGGGTAATTCGCGATGTAGGCCGCATTGCCCACGGCATCAACGAAGACCACCAGTGAGAAGGTGTCGTTGATGCGCTGCTCCAATTCGCCCTGCCAAAGCATGTAACTGACCGCTCCAATCTGCTGCCCATAGATATCCACCGGCGATGCTTCATCGCGCTTGTAACCACGCACGGTGTTTTCACCACCGAGGAAGAAGCGGCGGTTGACCGGGATTTCCACCAACGCCTCGCCATCGGTGATGATGACGCCGTGCTTGAAACCGAGGTGCAGAATCAAACCACCGCCACCGAGCGGATGGTGATAGGCACCGCCCACCTCAAACAAATCGAAGTCCACATTGCCCCCAAAGAACGGGCGGGCGAATTCACCGACCGCATACCAATGATAGCCATCTGTCGGGAAGACCGGGCTATCCAAATTGCTCTGGGAAAAACGGAAACCCAAACTCCCAATACGTGCCTCCAATGGGCCAGGCGGGAGGAAGAAATTGCGGTTGGCCGCGCGGACATTGTCCAGGGTAAAGGTCGCCGCCGCATTCACATCAATTGCCTCGATGTAGTGCTGCAGGCCAGACTGGATACCCCACTCTTCGCGCAAGAAGGTCAGCTCTTGGCGACGCAGGAAGCCAAGCTTGCTGAATAGATCGACGTTGGCCCCGCCGATCTGCGGGATGTTGTAATCCATGTCGACATACGTCGCCTTAAAAGACTGCACGGCGCGGAAATCCGCCTTGTGTGCGATGCCCCACAAATTGTTACGCTCGATCTGAAAACCGCCGCGCACGATGTCGAAACTGCCCACCCCGAAGATGAGATCGATCTCCGTCGTGCCCTTCGGGTCGAGCTGATAAATAACGTCCCACTCGCCCGGCTCCACTTCTTCGTAGCCAATGCGAATGCGGCGAAACACACCGAGTCGTCCCAGTCGGTCGCGGCCTTCTTCGACGTCGGTCCGGTTGAGCGGCTCACCGGTTTTCAAACTGGTTTGCTGCTTCAATAGCCACGGTGCCACGTCCTCACCACCTTCATAACGGACCTCATTGAGTACCGCACGCTCGCCGGGGTAAACATTCAATATGAGCGGCCCACTCACACGCTCACCGGACTCTTCATGCACCTCATAATCCGCCTCGATAAAGACCTCCGGATAGCCCTTGGCAAAATATTCACCGCGGAGCCTGCGCGTGGCCTCGCCCACCCACTGAGGGGCAACACGTCGCTCTTCAAAGGACTCCGAAGACTCGGATTCCAGCGCGGTTTCTTCCTCGTTCTCATCGCGCTTAGTCATGAGGTCGGTTTGTAGCTTGGGGCGCTCCTTCTGCCCATCCTCAGCTTCGGGCTTATAAATACGCGTCACCAATGCGTCAGCGTAAAATACCGGACCGGGATCGACTTCGGCATACACCGCGACGGCACCGGTTTCGTGGTTAAGCTCGAAGTCCCGGCTGAGGATCTTCGCCTCCCGGTGCCCGGCATCCTTGAGCGCGCTGATCAATCGATTCAGGCCGCTGTTCATCCGCCCCTCGGTAAAGAAGCGGTCGCCGCGCGACACGATGAGCTGGTTCGTCGCGTAGAAAAAACTCGCGGGCTGGCGTGTAATTTCCGCCGGAATGCCCTCCACTTCGATCGTGTCGAAGTAGTAGAGAAGGCCGGCGATGATCTCGAAATTCAACTCATCGGCGAGGAGGTCCTGCGGGGCATTCGGGTCGAGGTCGCCGTCGTCCCACAAGGCTTCAAAAATGACTTCGTCTCCCTCGTAGGCCGTGACTTTTATTTGCGGTTCCAGGTAACCCTTTTGTCGAATTTCTCCGGCCAGAATCCAGGTGGCATCCTCGATGTAAACGCTGTCAAAGTTCCGTTGTTCCTCACTGTCGGGGCGCAGGATTTCGAGTGAGCGCTCCAGGTAAAGATCCGCAAACCAGCCAAAGCCCTGCACGTTAACACCCGGCTCACCGATGAGCCCAAACAAGGCCTCCGCCGGGGCCTTGAGCGGCACCAGCAAGACAACCAGGCAGGCCAGGCGCGCGATCAATCCTCGTAAACGGTCCATTCCAAATCCAAATAATAAGCGTCGTATTTGTCGTAGGCACCCACGGCGGTCCAGTCGTCGTTGATGCGGTAACGCACGTTAACGGTGTCCTTGCCGGAGACGGTGACATCCTCGCCAACGTTGACTTCCAGCGTGTCGTCGAGCGGGTCGATCAAGCCCAATTGAGCGAGAAAGCTATTCCCAATATACATGCCGATGCCACTGAGCTTGCTCTGCGTCGAACGCGCGTGGTCCGGGATTTGCCCCGAAGTCACCATCAGCAAAATGTCGCTTTGCTCCAGGCTGGGCGTCGAGTTAAAGGTAATGATCGGCTGGGCCTGCGTGCCCGAAACGCGCATGTCGATGTCGTAGCCATACGCACGCCCGGAGGCCAGGACATCCAGACGGACCGTGGCTGGATCGTTTTGGCTAATGCTCACCACGCCGTGCTCCATCCGCAACGTGGCAAACGGGAAAAGCACCACGCCGCTTTCCAGCGTTGCCTGGCCAAACATAAAGGGATCCCGCAGCGAGCCGCGCAGTTGGAAGTTCGATGACACCACCCCGGAGAAAGCTGGCACGTTGACCCGCAGAAAGCGGTCACCGGTAATCTTTAACTGCAAGCACCAGCTCGCCAATGGTTCGTCCTCAATGGAGAAAAATGGCGGCTTGGCCGGGGCCGTATCTTCGACGCCACCTCCACCGCCCCCTTGCCCGAGGGAGGTAAGGTCCATCGTGAAAAAGCTTTCGTTGAGCAGCACCTCGCCGCGCACCGTCGTAACGTGCTGCTCATCGCTGACGATCTGGATATCCGGCGAAGCACGTAAAATGATCCCCGGCGAGCGCACCACCGGAACATTGTCACCCTTGACACTCAGGTTCATCAGCGGCTTCCAGTCATCGCCAATACGCACATCACCAGACAGCGCCACCGTGGCACCACCGACGACCGCCGAGGCCGTCTCCACCCGCATCACGCGGTCCTCCAATGCGAAGCGCGCGGTAATGTCGTTGACCGCTCCCAACTGCGCGACGGGGCGCGTGCGCACTTCGTTGACCTCGAATGTGCCGCGAATCCGCTCCCCGGGGGACAAGCTGGCGCGCAACGAAATATCACCATCGTCGCGTATCATGGGCGGCAACCAGTCCTTGAAGGCGGTTAACGGCACATCGGTGAAATTCACTTCGCCGCTCGCGTTATCCCAGGCCGGGATTGTTTGATCCTCCACCAAGGCCTGCCACGCGGGGCGCCCCATTGGCAGTTCACCCTTGGCCGTAAAACGCTGACCCGCGATATCCACGCCGAACTGGCTCAACTGAATCCGGGCCGGGCTAAAGCTCGCTTGGACATCCGCCTGGGCAATCCGTGGCAGCTTCTTGTTATCCTCGGTGTCCATCAGTTCGAAGGCATCGAAGGCAACGTGCAACTTACCCTCCGGCTCACCGAGACTTCCCGCTACCGTGAAGTCGATCACGGGCCGGATGAAGTCAAAACCGAGTTGTTCCTCCAGCGAATTCCAGACCTCGGAATCGTCCGGTGCCGCATGCAATTTAAAGTCGACCGGGGTATCCGCGGTGAAGACCAGCGGCGTTTCCGATGCCGGCTCAATGATGAGCGGCAAACCGCCCTCTGCGTTGAGTAGTTTCACGTTGCGCTGAATGACTTCCACAATGTGCAAGCGGACATTTTCGCCGTCCGCGTTCGCCTCAAGGTGCACCTTCACGTCATCCTGATCAGGCGGAGTCACCAGGATGTCCAAGCCAATATCCGCAGTCAGCGGCCCCTCGTCCCACTCTGCCGCGATGTTCAATACATCGGCCTCCAGTTGGAATGGCAGCGGCTCCTCTAAAAGCGGACTGAGCCACTCGCCGGAGATGTCCCGCGCCGCCAGATTCAGCTTACCGCGCGAGGGATAATCCGCGCTCGCGCTGAGTCGCATCTCGCCGCCTGCGGTTGAAATAATGTCGAACCCGGTCACTGAAATCGCGCCGCTTTCCTGCAAAAGAATCGTCGCGCGCTCCTCCAGATTCAACTCCGGCTCATCGGTGATCGCGATACGGAGCTTCGTCAGCGATGCCATGCGGTCCGCACCGCCAAGGGCAGCACTCGCCACGAGGTTAACCTCACCCGCCTCCGACTTGGCATCCACCGTCAGTTCTGAGAAGTCCAGGTAATCACCCTTCCAGTTGATCGCCACCGTGCCCGGAACCAGTTTTTCCGGCTTAAATCCCGTCAGCATCAACGCGCCTTCGTGCTGCGGCGTCATCCACGGACCGCTGGCGGAAACCTTCAGTTCTCCGCTTTCAAAGGCAACCGGCACCTCGCCCACAAAAGGTTTCACCGTCTCCAGCAACCCACCCTTGAGCGACGCTTCGAAGTTCGCCGAAAGGATCTCCTCGCGCTCCGTATCCACCTCTGCCGCCAGGGAAAACGTGGAACCGTCACCGGTTTCCGCATCAAGCTGCTTAACGCTCACCATCGGCAAATCCGCAACGGCATGCAGCTCCAGCGCTTCGAGCGTTACGCCGTCATACCCCAGGCTATCGCCGGAAAACTTCACCGTAATCAGCGGCAGCGAACCACTCCGGTGATCGGCAACGACACTCCCCTTCAGCCGCCCCTTGGCCGCATCTACCGGCACCGCGTCCAAGTCGATATCGGCCGTAAACTCGGCGTCGGGAATCGATTCGAGATCGTTGAGCTGCACTGTAATCGGAGCCGATAAATGCAGATCACTCGACCATGCCTTGGCGATAAACTTCTCCACCGTAACAGTCTCATGATTGCCGTTGGCGATCAGTTCGATGTCCAACTCCGGGAAGCGGTCCTCAGTCGGGTCGGCGGTAGCAACGAGCCGGATCGACGCCGCCTTGCCGTCCCAGTTCGCATCGAGATTGATCGCGGGCTCGGCATAACCCGGGACTTCCAATAGCTCTGCCGGAATCGTGAAATTCGCCGCCTTGGCGACCGCAGTATGGGGAATCACGCCTTGGGTATTCCAACTGGCTTGGTAAGTCAGCCGGTTCGCCACGCCAGGTAAAATCACTTCGCCTTCGGCCAGAAGTTCGTCGGCCGCCGAGAGAATCAAATGGAGCGTGGTTTCACGATTCGGAACTTCCACCAAGGCAACCAGCGCATCGGTATCTTCCCGGGTAACGTGCACCGCAACTACGTCTTCCGGAGACTCCGCCGCAGTAACCCCTGTCACCGCCAGTATACGGGCATCAAGCGTGAGGCTCTCCACGCGCGCGACCTCACCGTCGCCGTCGCGATAAACCAGTGTCGAAAACGCTACCCGGTCAATCCAGTCAAAAGCCAACCCCCAGTAATCCAGCCCCTGCCGCACCAACGCAGCCAAATCGACCTCCGCATCGTCCGATTCTTCTTCCGGCCCTTCCCCCGCAGTCGCACGCTGGGTAAGGGTCACCGCGTTCGCCTCAACCTGCGCCAGCCCTTTACCGCCAAACCATTTCCGCGTGATGACACGCCACGGGGTCGGCAGGACAATTTTCTCCGCGTCAACACTCATCCCGGCATCGAGATCGCTCCAGCGCAGGTTCGTCAGGGTGTAATGCCCGGCCTTGGTTTCAATTTTTTCCACCGTCGCCCCAAAGTGGTTCAACGCCGGGCGCAGTAGCCAGGGGGTGGACTGGTCCAGCGTCGCAACCCCCACCAATAGTAGTAGGAATGCTATGACCAGAAGCAGGCCCAGGACTCGAAAAATGCGTTTCATGGTGGTGGCACCGTGGCCCGCGTGAGGGTTTCGGCAACGAATTCAGATTGGAGGTTGAATGTTCCGGCGCGGCCAATCAATGTTTTCTCTCCACAATGGCGCAAGAGGCATATCAGGTAATCGCGCGGCGCTGGCGCCCGAAACAGTTCGACGAGCTCGTCGGGCAGGAGCACATCGTCCGCACCCTCAAGAACGCGATCGAAAGCGACCGCATCGCACATGCGTACCTGTTCGTTGGCCCACGCGGCACGGGTAAGACCACCACCGCCCGCATTTTCGCCAAGGCGCTCAACAACCCCGACGGCCCGAGTGCCGAATTTGACGGTTCAAGCGACATCGCCCAGGCGATCGATGTGGGCGAAGATATCGATGTGATTGAAATCGACGGTGCCAGCAA
>JBNNDZ010000046.1:0-20177 GCA_050285865.1 Puniceicoccales bacterium | reverse complement strand
CGATCTGTTGCCCAAGGCCTATCCGGGCGAAAAAGTCGGCCACTTCTGCGAACAACACGGCAAGACGGTCGTCATCGAATACAGCGACATGCCCGAGGAACTGACCGAAGAACGCACCCCGAGCGGCGAACTGCGCTACGTCGCGGGCTCCATCGCCATCCACGTGCTCGGGCGGGAATTCATCGAACGCATGGGCGGAGACAACCCCGACACAGCCCTCCCGTTCCACCGCGCCAACAAGAAGGTGCAAACGCTCGACGAGAAAGGTCAGCCCTTCAAACCGGAATCACCCAATGGCGTGAAATTCGAGATGTTCGTTTTCGACGCGCTGCCCTTCGCGGAAAATCCGGTCATCATCGCCACCACGCGCGAAGAAGAATTTTCCCCGGTCAAGAATGCCGAAGGCCTCGATTCGCCGAAGACCTGCAAGGAAGCGCAATTGGCCGAGTTCGCCCGCTGGGCCAAGGCCGCCGGAGTCGAAATCGAAACCGACAAGGATGGCCAACCGGCATTTGAGTTCGAGGTGACGCCCCTCTTCGCCGACAGCAAAGAAGCCTTTGTCGCCCGCTGGCAGAGCCTCGCAACCAAGCCCGAAATCAAGGCTGGCGCGGTACTCGCCTAATGTGACACCAGCGAAGCCAATTCCATTTACTGGATATGTAAAGGTGGAGCCCGCTATCCCTAGCGGGCTTTCGCTTTTCCTCAGCCAACGTGATGGAACTGCCCGGCAGAGACACCGGGCACCACCTTTAATGGAAGATAACTGACCAACACATCCTAGTGTGGCACCAGCGATGTTCGTCTGCTGACGCCACTCTGGCAAGTGTCGGTAGCGCAATCTACCCGCGCTTCAGTTTCCGGCGGCGTGAGGCCACCACTGCGGCGAGGCCGAGCACACCAGCGATCAGCGCGTAATCTCGTGGCTCTGGAACAACCGCGTTGGCAAAGATGTAATTTGAGAGCGCCCGGTGGGCCGCCTGGGTCGGGTGAACGTGGTCCCAGAACAGCCAACTGGCGAATCCATTATGGTAGTCGTCAATACCGGCAATGGTGTTGTATTCACCTTCAAGGTTGTGAAAGACGGACTGCGGATCGTATTCGCCATCTCCGCCGTAAAGGAGTGATACGTCAAATCCGTAGCCAGCCGGATCCTCAATGATGTTATTGAGCGCTTCCTCAATGTCGATGAAGCTGATGTTAACCCCAAGGGCATTGATTGCGGCGATGCCTGCCTCGAGCGTTGTATTGAACTGCTCGGTAAAATCGCCCGGCTGAAGGGAAAAATTATTAAACTCACCATTAATCGCCGCCGGCGTCTTGGAGAGATCCGGCAGATTCATCACCATGAGATTGGTCACCCCTAATCCACCAGATTCCACTGGCGAGATAAGTCGGTTTACGTTGTCTAACTGAGCCTGCGCAGTAGTCGTGCCCAGATCTGCTGGCAGATTATTCGTATCCCCATCGAAGTTCTTGAAGAAACTCGCAAGCTTCCCAATCGGGCTGGTCGCTGCGTTGTAAAGGAAGTAGTCGTTGGCCCCACTCCAGAGGAAGACTACATCACTGTCGTCTATGCTTTGCCCAGCATTCTGAAAGTTAGTAATTTGCGACTTAACGGAAGGCAATAAATAGGTATCAGGAGCTTGAAAATGGCCTTCGAACCCAGAATCAGTCACCTTGGCATCAACGGCGACACGCGCACCGCCCCAAGCCCAGTTTTGTCCATGAGAAGCATCCACCTCGCCCCGCCAATCATGGGGTGAATTATTTGACGCTTCCAGCACATCGCTTTGCAGAGTATAAAAACCATCTCCGGCATCTCCGAAAGGATTATAAGGCAGGGCGCGTCTTATGTGGGTGTTAAAGTTGCTATTGACGTTGGACTGAATGTCATTCGCGAGGAACTCCCACCACATATCACCATTGGTGAAACGGTAATCCTGATTAAAGTCATTAAAAGCTCCATCGGGAAACTGGGTATAGCCCGGTACTGCGGGGTATGCCGCATTCGTCAAAAACGAGCTGTTATTTGTATAGAACTCATTTACGATGCCGGTGTTGCCAGAGTCGCTGAGGCTGTCGCCAAAGATCACCATCCGGTCGACCGAGGTGAAATCAATGTTTCCAGCCGACAATGAAGCCGCACCAGTAGTTGCTAATAAGAATACTCGAATAGAATTACGCATAATGTAGTGCCTGCCCATGCAAATGGAAGATGCCGTAATTTAAAGAAAAATTCCCGCAATCGACATTTTTTTCACCCCACAAGATTTTTTGCCGCCCCCTACCGCCGCAACACTGGATCCCCCGTTATTCTACCTTGGAAAAATCGAAAATCTGTGTGCTCAGACTAATTAGCCCGCATAACGGCTTGCATCAACGACCGCAGGAGATGACATTATAGCTAATGCCCGGGCCTGACCAATTCTTCCCTGTTTCTCGAACAGTGCGAAGCGCGTCCCGAGCCTTGATAATTCGTGATGGTTCTTTATTGGCGATCAAAATGAAGCGCCCAAAGGACCCGGAAGAATTCTACATCCTGCCCGGCGGCGGCCAGCGTCATGGCGAGACCCTCGTCGAATCCCTCCTGCGCGAATGCCGGGAAGAACTCGGCATCGAGCCTTGGGTGGACAACGTGGCCTACATCCGCGAATACATCGGGCGGAATCACTCCTTTGCCAACAAGCACCGGAACTTCCATCAGTTAGAAGTCGTTTTCTTTTGTCACCTGCCCGACGACGCAAAAATCAACCGCAAGCTTTCGGGAGATAAGAACCAGATCGGTGTGGAATGGATTCCCCTCGAAGACTTGCCCAAGGCCAATTTCTACCCCCAGAAAATCCTGGAGTTCATCCGCGACGGCGGCGTCCAAGTGGAACCACTTTACCTCGGCGACATTAATTAAGCCTTCCGTCCAACGCAAACCGCGCAGGCTCGACCGGGCGGGACGAAGGTAAATCCGCGTAAACCTTGGGTTGACTCCGACGCTTCCCGGTTTGGCATAGATGGATGGTCGTTTATGCGCTGCGCCAATCCCTGCTGCTCTTGGCGCTGTTACTGACGGCGAGTGCGCTACTGTTTGCGGCCAGCCGACTGGCCCTGGGCGACGGCGTGCTACTGGCGCAAAAGGCTCCCGACCCGATTCGCGCAGCGCAGATTGAAGCGCGGCTCGGCCTGGACCAACCCTGGCCCCAACAATACCTGGGCTACCTGGGACGATTCCTCACGGGCAACTGGGGCGATAGTCTCGTAAACCAGCGCAGCGTGGCCGAGGAAGTTTCCCGCCGCCTGCCTGCCACGCTGGAGCTGAGCCTTTCCGCGTTGCTGCTCGGGACCTTGCTCGGTGTGGGGCTTACCCTGCTAGCCGAAGCGGTTCCGTGGGTCTGGAGCAAACGCCTGCCCGAGGCATTGGGAGTCATCGGGCTGACGGTGCCAATCTTCTGGCTGGGCTTACTGCTAATCTTAATTGGGGCGGTTTGGCTAAATGTGTTCCCGGCTTCGGGCCGGTTCGATTATGCGATTACCCGGCCAACAGGGACCGGCTTTTTGCTCATCGACTCACTCCTGGCGGGCGATGGGCGGGCACTTGGGTCTACTCTACGTCACCTGGCCCTTCCCGCGTTTTGCCTGTCACTGTTCCCGGCGGCGATTGTGAGCGGACTACTCCGCGCGCGATTGGCCGAACCCCGTTGGACCCGGCTTGTGATTGCACTTCGAGCCAAAGGGCTGAGCCCGACGGCGATCTGGCTACGGCATGGACTGCGTTTGCTCGGAGCACCGCTCATCATTGCGCTCGGAACAAGCTGTGGACTCCTCCTTGGTGGCTCCGTACTCACGGAAACCGTCTTTGCCTGGCCCGGCATGGGCCGCTACCTCGTTGGAGCCGTCCTCGACCGCGACGTATTCATCATCCAATACGGCCTGCTCGCGGTGATGTTTCTCATCTTCTTCGTCGTCTGGCTGGCGGAACTTTTCGCAGTCGCCGTTAACCCGCGTCTGGCGCAAACGGAGGACCCCGATGCGCGGTAAATGGCTGCTGGCATTCGTTGCCCTACTGGCAGTATCTGGGCTCCTTTGGACGCCCTACGATCCCCTCGCGCAGGACTTCCGTGAACTTCGCCTAGGTGGCTTCAGCGTGGCCCACCCCTTGGGCGTCGATGGCTTGGGCCGGGATTTGCTGAGTCGCCTGTGGCGCGGTTTGGGCAATACCGCCACACTGAGCCTTGCAGCCCTGGCCTTGAACTTCATTGTCGCCGGGGCGATGTTGGCCGTGGAGGAGTCGACGGGACGCTTGGGAAAACTGGTCGTGCCGCTACTCACAGCGGTCTGGCTGGGACTGCCGGTTATATTCCTAAGTCTGATCCTGCTCGTCTTCCTGCCGCCGGGGGCTGGGACACTCGTGCTGGCCGTTGCGCTGGGCAATGCCCCACTCAGCTATCGGCAGATGCGGATCAGCTGGCGCGAACAACAACGAGCGGCCTACGTCGAGGCAAGCCGCTCAATCGGGGCAGCGGGCTGGCCATTATTCTGCCGAACCCTCTGGCCAAACCTTGCCCCAGACATCGGCGCGCTGGCCCGCCTGGTGTTCGCCCTGAGCGCACTGGAGCTGAGCGGATTGGCGTTCCTGGGGTTGATTGGCGACCCGGACTTTCCCGAGCTCGGTGCCATGCTGCGCCAATACCAGGCCTACCTCAACCCTGCACCTTGGCTTGCCCTCCTGCCCGGCATCGTGCTCAGCGCACTGCTGCTAATCGTTCACCTGAGCGGGAACCGGCGCAGGGGCGATGCATTTTCAAACGAACCGTAAAAGCACACAGCCGAGCGCCAAGCAACCGGCTCGGCTTGATTTTTCCCCAAATCTTGATGATGATTGCTGGTATGAAGCACAATTTTCGCAAGGGACGCACATTCGCTGGGATGATTCTGGTCGCGGGGCTCGCGGCCGTTTTGGCGGGGTGCATTTCTCCCGGCGATAATTCCGCCCCGATGCGTTCCGGCGCAACGGCGAGCGCGTTTCCCCGCGTGGAAGGCATCAACTTGCAGGGACAAAAAATCGATGTGCCCAACCAGCTTCGTGGCAACCCGACACTCGTCATCGTCGCCTACGAACGTGAGCAGCAAAGCGTGATCGACGGCTGGTTGCCCGCCCTCGAAGAACTGGAAAAACGCCGGTCGGGATTCCGCTTCTACGAACTGCCGGTCATCTACGAAACCAACATCGTCAACCGCTTCTGGATCACCAACGGCATGCGTTCGGGCATCGAAAACACCACCGCCCGCTACCGCACCATCACCCTTTATACTGACCGCGAGCAGTTCAATGAAATGGTCGGCATCAGCAATATGAGCACCATTCATTTGCTGGTCCTCAACGCGAACAAAGAAATCGTCTGGCGAACCTCCGGTGGCTACTCGGCGGATAAATTCATCGCCCTGCAAGGCGTCATTGCCGGCATGTGAACTAGTGCGGCGTCAGCGAAGTTATCTTCCCGTAAAAAGGTGGCACCCGGCATTCCTACCGGGCACTTTCATCACGCTGGCTGAGAGGCAGCGAAAGCTCACCAGGGACAGCGGGCTCCACGTTTTACACACTGATTGATGTAATAAACCTCGCTGGCATCACTTCGATTCCAACCACTCGGGGCGACCCGCTACCCAGACGTCGTAGGCGAACGACTTTCCGTTGTCCGACTTGCTTAGGCGGACGCTGGCACCGCTGGCGGCTGCCAATGCAAGCCCGCCGGCGATGTCCCACAGGCGAATGGATTCCTCCCGGTAGGCGTCCATTCGACCAACCGCCACGTAGGCCAACGCAATCGCGGCACTGCCAATCATGCGGATTTTCTGGAACCGCTGAACCTCCTTGACCGTGGCCAGAAGCGCCTCATCCGAGTAGTCGCGACCGGCGGGAAACCCCGTCACCAAAACGGCGTGCTCCATGGCATCCGGCCACCAGGGGGTCAGCGGTTCGCCGTTGCACGTGATCGGCCCATTGCTGCTCGCAGCAAAAAGTTCGCCGGTGTTAAAATCAAACACGACGCCGAGCACTGGCGTCATCCCGCGCATCAGTCCGATGCTCACGCAGCAGCACGGCACACCGCGCAGGTAATTGTACGTGCCATCCAGGGGATCAACGACCCAGTAAAGCGCGTCGCCATCCGGCAAGGACTCGTCCCCGCCCTGTTCTTCACCCACGATGGGCAGGCCGGTGGCGTCGGTGAGCATTTGGCGGATGAGCTTCTCGGACTCAACGTCAGCCTTCAATTTCACGTCCTTAGCGTCCTGAAAATTCACCTGCCGCAAACCGGCCCCTTCAAGCAAGATGGCCCCGGCAGCCCGGGCAGCTTTTTCAGCGATGCGAAGATAGTCGGATACGTTTTCCATGGCGCATGCAGTATCGACGAGGCAAACCGGTGGAGTCGACGTTTTGTTATGAGCAAAAACTTTGCAACGCTAGAAGCGTGGGTCAGTTCGCTCCCCCGCCCTCACATGAACGATTAGCAACGTGCGCTCAACATCAAACACCTGAAAGAAAATTCGACGACGACGACATGTAACTTCGTAAATCGACCCTTTAGAATTTTCGCCGAAATGCCGCCCTACATAGGGGAAGCTTTTTAGTCGATTAACGACCTCCAAAATGTCATCGGCCAAACGACTCGCAGCATCTGGATCCGGTAACAACTCGCTAGGCGCTGATGGATCGCCAATCGCAATACGTTAATAATCGATTCCAGATCGTTGAGCCCCCGCTCCGACCAGATTAATTTGTAGTCCACTGCGACACGAGCTTACGGACTTCTTCTTGAGACTTCACACGTCCGTTCTTGAAGTCGTTGAGTCCTTCCTCGCAAGCTTCGAGGATTTCCAACTTCTCAATCTCGCTGTGAATATCCGCATAGGTTGCCGTTTCTGGCATATCACAGATACGAGACAATACTACTTCTTTGGTACTCATATGAATCAGAGAATTTAGTCGAATATAAAGAAAATTGACTCATATACTCAAGCCTAAGGTCTAGTAACCCTGCTAAAGCCAAAGAGCACCCGTAACCCCTTCGCCACAAAAAACTTTTCGATTATTCGTGTCATCGGTACGAAAGAGGCTTTAATCCGGAACCTGCATGGACGTCGAAATCCTATCGCGAATTCAATTCGCCTTCACGATTGCTTTCCACTACATCTATCCGCAGCTGAGTATTGGCCTGGGGATACAGTTGGTATTGATGCAAGCCTTCTGGCTGAAAACGCGCAATCCATTGTATCATAACATGGCGCGCTTTTGGACGCGCGTGTTCGGGTTGACCTTCGCCATTGGCGTGGCGACTGGCATCGTGATGGAGTTCGAGTTCGGCACCAACTGGGCGACTTACTCGCGCTTTGTGGGCAGCGTTTTCGGCGGCCCGCTCGCAATTGAGGGCATTTACGCGTTCTTCCTGGAGTCCGGCTTTTTGGCAATACTCCTCTTTGGCTGGGACAAGGTTGGTCCGCGCACGCACTTTTTCGCGACCTGCATGGTCTGCCTGGGAGCTCACTTCTCAGCGATCTGGATCCTCGTGGCCAACTCCTGGATGCAAACGCCGGCTGGTTTCCACCTGGCCCGCCAGGTCGGAGTCGACGCCGATGGCAAGCCCATCGAAGTGCCACTCGAAAAGGGCTACATCTTAAAAGAGGAAGACCTCGATAGCGTCCGCGCCGTGGTGGACAACTTTTGGGAGATGGTCTTCAACCCATCGACGCTGGACCGCATTACGCACACCGTGATCGGTTGCTGGCTGGCGGGCGCATTCCTCGTGGCGAGCATCAGCGCATTTTACCTCCTGCGTAAGCGGCACGAAAAGTTTGCCAAGACCTCGCTCAAGTTCGGCATCGGCGTCGGCTGCGTAGCTTCCCTGCTGCAACTCGTCAGCGCAGACTCCACCGCTCGCGGTGTGGCGGACAACCAACCCGTCAAACTCGCCGCAATCGAAGGCCTTTCCGAAAGCACCACCGAAGCACCACTGGGCTTGTTCGGGTTCGTATCTTGGGAGAAGGACGACGACGGCAATATCGTCGGCATCAATGAATACTCGGTGAAGGTCAAAGGCCTGCTGAGCATCCTCGTAGACGGCAATTTCCTGAACCCGATCGAGGCCAGCAAGACCGAGGTCAAAGGGCTCAATCAGTTGCCCAGCGACGAATTCCTGCTGGCACGTCACCCCGACGCCACGCCCGAGGACCTCAAGGTGATCCGGCCGCAATACTGGCCGAACGTACCCGTCGTTTTCCAAACCTACCACCTGATGATCGCCTTGGGCATGGGGCTGATCGGCATTTCGGTATTTGGCGTCATTTTGTGGAAAACCGGCTACCTCTGGCGAACGGATATCAAATGGGTTCGCTGGTTCTTGTGGCTGGTCGTGCTCTCAGTGTTGATGCCGCAGATTGCGAATCAAGCCGGCTGGTTCACGGCGGAAATGGGTCGCCAACCGTGGATCGTCTATGAGCTGCTCAAAACCAGCGAAGGCTTATCCAAGGCAGTAAGGGCTGGGCAGGTGCTCAGTTCGCTGATCATGTTCGCATTCATTTACGCGCTCCTTTTCATGGTGTTCGTTTATACGCTCACCAAGAAAATCCAGCACGGCCCGAAGGATGACGAATCCATCGAAATCCTGCCCGAAAAATGGCGTCCACTGGCGCTCAAAGGCGGTCGCCATACCAGCGCGGGCGAAGACTCTGAAAAGCAACCAGACCTGTCTGGCAAATCCAGCCCGGGCAACGAGTAAGGAGAAACGATTATGGATTTAAATACCATCTGGTTCATCCTCGTCGGCGTACTTTTCACCGGATACGTCATGCTCGACGGCTTCGATTTGGGCGTGGGCATTCTCCACCTTTTTGAGAAAGACGATACCAATCGCCGCATCCACCTCAACGCCATCGGCCCCGTGTGGGACGGCAACGAAGTCTGGCTGGTAACGGGTGGGGGCGCGTTGTGCGCCGCATTCCCCGAGGTCTACGCCACGGCGTTTTCCGGCTTCTACATGCCCTTCATGATGCTGCTCTGCGCGCTTATTTTCCGCGCAGTCGCCATCGAATTCCGCAGTAAGGAAAAATGGCCGTTGTGGCGCAAGAGCTGGGACATCGCCTTCACCGTGGGCAGTTTCCTCTCTGCCTTCCTGATCGGCGTGGCCATGGGCAACATTACCTGGGGCATTCCGCTGGATCCGCAATTTGAATACACCGGCGACTTCTTCACACTGATCCACCCCTACTCGCTGTTCCTCGGGATAACAACCGTGGCGCTATTTGCCATGCACGGAAATATCTACCTGATCCTGAAAACGGAGGGCGAACTGCAGGCCAAGCTCCGCCGCTGGATCAAGATAACAATCCCGATCTACGTGGTGTGTTTCCTGATCTTCAATTTCTGGACGATGTACGCCTGTAAACACATTGAGGGTGCCCTTGCCTCGCGCGGCCCCGTGCTGGCGATTTTAGCGGTTCTGGCCGTGATGGCGCTGGGCGCAATCCCGCGGGAGGTCCACAAGGGCCGGGAGTTCCGGGCTTTCATTTTCTCGTGCCTGCAAATGTGTTTCCTGATGGCACTTTTCGGGGTGAGTGTTTACCCGAACATGATTTTCTCCAATCCAGACTTAGCGAACAGCCTCAATATATACAACGGCGCTTCCCCCCAGAACACCCTCAACTTCATGTTCTGGGTCGCAATGGTCGGCGTGCCCATCGTGCTGACGTATACCGCCTGCGTGTATTACATCTTCCGCGGCAAGGTGAAGCTGACCGAAGAGAGTTACTAGCGCTCGACTTCAAGAAGCACCTAGAATTTTAAGGAACTTAACCAGTCTGTGGCCGACGAGGACGTCGGCCGCTACCTTTTGTGGGCGTATACGTGACGCGACTTGAGGGAGATCGGTTCATTTTCACGGCAATGTCACGGGGTTTCCATTTACAGGGGGCATGTAACCTGCTAAGCGTTGTCTAACCTTATGGATCTCAGCGCTTACAAGACTGACGGCTTCTTCGATGAAATGTTTAACGGAGATGGCAGCGTCCGCCCCCACTACCAAAAACTGTTTGAGCGACTCGACTCGCTCAGCCTCGAAGACTTCCGCCAAAAGCAGCAGGCAGTCGACCTGCTCTTCCTCCGGGCAGGGGTGACGTTTACCGTCTATAGCGACAATCAGGGCACTGAACGTATATTCCCGTTCGACCTGATGCCGCGTATCATTCCGGACGACGAGTGGAAGTTTCTCGAGAAGGGACTGAAGCAGCGCATCGTTGCACTCAACTGCTTCCTGCACGATATTTACCACGACCAGAAAATTTTGAAGGACGGCGTCATCCCGCCTTCCTATGTGCTTTCAGCGAAACACTTCCGCCGCGAGTTCGTCGGCTCGGATGTCCCGAAGGATATTTACATCCACATTTGCGGGACGGACCTGATTCGCGACAAAGATGGACGCTACCTGGTATTGGAAGACAACGGCCGTTGCCCGTCCGGCGTTTCTTATGTGATTGAAAACCGGCAGGCGATGCGGCGCGCGTTCCCGAATCTCTTCCCGAGCGCGGGAGTTAAGCCGGTGGAAAACTACGCGGAATCGCTGCTCAGGATGCTCCGCCGCATCAGCCCGAACGGCAGTGACAACCCGACTGTTGGCGTGCTCACGCCTGGCGTTTACAACAGCGCATATTTCGAACACTGCTTCCTCGCCCGCCAGATGGGCGTGGAAATTGTCGAAGGCCGGGACCTCGTCGTGCGCGATTTCAAAGTCTATATGCGCACCACCAAAGGCCTGCGCCAGGTGGACGTGCTTTACCGCCGCATCGACGACGACTTCATCGACCCCAGCGTCTTCCGGCCAGACTCCTTGCTCGGCGTCCCGGGGCTCGTCAACGCCGTGCGCGCGGGCAACCTCGCCCTAGCCAATTCCATCGGCACCGGCGTAGCGGACGACAAGGTCATGTATTACTTCGTGCCGCGCATGATTAAATACTACCTTGGCGAGGAACCGATCCTCGATCAGGTGGAGACGTATCTCGCCTCGGAAGACAAGGACCGCGACCACATCCTGAAGAATCTGGACAAGCTCGTCGTCAAAGCCGCCAATGAAGCCGGCGGCTACGGCATGCTCATGGGCCCCTGGGCATCGAAGGAAGAAATTGAGAAGTTCCGCGAAGCCATTATCGCCAATCCGCGCAACTTCATCGCCCAGTCGCCGATTTCGCTCTCGCGCCACCCCACCTGGTGCAACGACACGGCGCAGTTCGAAGGCCGCCACATCGATTTCCGTCCCTATATTTTATACAGTGGCCCAGACGATATTTCCATCATCCCAGGCGGCCTCACCCGCGTGGCGCTCAACCGCGGCTCACTCGTCGTCAACTCCTCGCAGGGCGGCGGGTCCAAAGACACCTGGGTCCTCTACGGCAATGAATAAATTAGTGAAGCGGTCCAGTGAGCGAGTGATGAAGTAGGTTTCCACGCCACGACATTCGCACTCTACACACCGCAACTCTCCCACTTTCCCACCACACAACTTTCCCACTCCAGCAAAACATGTTATCCCGCGTCGCAGATTCGCTATACTGGCTCGCCCGTTATATGGAGCGCGCTGACAACCTCGCACGCCTGGTCGAAGTCAACCTCCAGCTCCTGCTCGACTTTCAGGACCTCGACAATATCAAGCTCAAGGAACACTGGGACCCGGTTATCCGCTCCACCGGAGACGAGGAAACGTTCTACAACAGCTACGAGGAGGCCACGAGCCAGACGGTCACGGAGTTCATGACCTTCGACGTGGGCAACCCCAATTCCGTCATCAGTTGCGTGATGGCTGCGCGTGAAAACGCCCGCATGGTCCGCGACCAGATTTCCTCCGAGCTTTGGGAAACGCTCAACAATCTTTACCTGTTCCTGAAGTCAGCCGACGCACAAAAAGTCTGGGCCTCGGGGGCATACGAATTTTACGACTACATCAAGCAGAACTCCCTGCTGTTCCAGGGACTCGTCAACGCCACACTCCCGCGCGACGAATGCTACGACTTTCTGATGGTCGGAAAATACATCGAGCGGGCGGACAAAACCACCCGCATGCTCGACGTCAAATACCACATCCTGCTCCCCAACGTGCAGGATGTCGGTGGCGCGGTGGACACCGCACAGTGGGTCGCCCTTCTGCGTGCCGCGAGTGCTTACGACGCCTACCATGCTCGCTATCTGGCAAACATCGACCCGTCCAACGTGGCGGAGTTCCTGATCTTCTCCGAGTCATTCCCGCGCTCGCTTCGCTTCTGCGCGCAAGAGCTCAATGCCCGGCTGCACAACATATCCGGCTGCCCGTTTAGCACCTATTCAAACGAGGCCGAAAAGCTTGCCGGAAAACTCCTGTCCGACCTCACCTTCTCGTCGATCCAGGACGTCATAAAATACGGCATGCATGAATGGCTCGACTACTGTCAGGAGCGACTCAATGAAATCGGGCAGTCCACCTATCAGGCCTATATGTTTCAAAAACCGCTCGATTTAGCCGAAGAAATCCAGTCCCAACAACAGCAAGGACAGTGATCCAGGCATTGTCGCAAAAACGTGACCGTATAGCCCAAGTGATCAACGAGTTTCACTTGCCAAACAAGGGGTGACTCATTCACGGTATCGGCTGGCGTGAAAACCACTCTCAATAATTGGTGCGCCATCAACCTCGACCGTGATGAAGCTAAAACTCGACCGTAATCTACGCGCCGACGACGACGGTGCTATCCTCTTCGGCCTGGTGCGTATCTACCGTGCGCGCAGCCGCATGGTCGTGCAACTGCACCCCATCCGCTGGCTCGTGTTGCTGGGCTGTCTCGCGATCGTCGGCTACATTGGTGCTGTTAGTGCCGCGTATTACGTACGCTCGCAACGGCCCTATAATCAGATTCAGCTGGCGGACATCGCCTTGCCCTGGCGTTGGCCCAAGCTCGATGAGAAAGCTGGCCAAACCAATCTGGAACACGGCAAGGCGCTCTTCGAGGACAAGGAGTTCGGCGGTGCCATGCACATGCTTCGCGCAGGACTGAAGCGCGCACCAGCCGACCACGACGCACGTTTTAAATTGGCCCAAATTTTCCACGGCGCTGGCCTCACCGAATCCGCAACCACGGTTCTCGCCAACGGCTTGGATTATGGCTACCCCGAGGAAGATAAGTATACGAAAATGCTGCTCCTGCTGCTGGCGATGCAGGAAAATTTCGAGGAGATGACCGATGCTACAGCTAAGCTGAGGACGTTTCCGGAAATTCGAGAGAACGAGGAACAATGGAATCAACTGGCCGAACTCGAGCTGAAATTCCTTAAGAAAAACCGCGATTTCCAAGGCATGCTGGACTACGCCAACGAAATGCAGGCGGAATTTCCTGATGACTTCAAATACAAGCAGTTGGAAATTCTTTCGCTGATAATGCTCGGCTTTCTGGATGAGGCCGATGCGGAGCTCGATACCATGACCATCGCGGAAAAACACTCTCCGCAGTATTGGTATCTACAGAGCATCATTGCCATTCAACTTGATGACCTCGAGCGCGTGGATGAACTAACCGACCGCATCATGCGGTGGCCCACGAACCCCTACCCGCTCCAGCTTCAACTCATCATGGAACTGGATGAAGCCCAGCTTACGGACCGCTACGAACAGGCAACGAACCAATATATCGATGCGTATTCCACACGTCCCGAAGCGCTCATGGCATTGCTAAAAGTAAACAGCGACAACTTGTCGGTGGAGCAGATTGACCGCATCATTGCAGACATCCGGGAACACAGTGAATCCGATCCGGCCGCCATCGAGATCTATGCCATTCAATCACGCCTGTATGTCGGACGCGGCCAGGAAGCCGCTCAGATTTTGAAAGAAATGATGACCGATGAGCGTTTGGCTGCAATGGATGACGAACTCGCATGGATGCGCCAACTCGTCACGGTGGTGAACGGGCAAGGCCAGAATGATCGCAAAGCACTGTGGGATATTTCTCGTGAAAAGCGGCTTCCAGTCGGTGCCTATATCACCAGTGTGCGCGCACTACTCGCCGTTAAGGACGGGGAAACGGCACTGCGTGTCGCCGAAAACGGCCTCCACTATTATCCCCACAATCAGGAACTCGCCAACCTGCGTCAAAGCGCCAGCCAAACAATGTGAGCGCGGTCAGGACCACTGGACCACAGCCGCGGCAAGCGCATCATCCGCAATCTGTATCGCCGCGTCGATGTCGGACTCCGTGTGGGCAGCACAAAGGAACCAGTTATGATGCGGGTGAAAATACGCCCCGCGCTTCATCGCCTCGGCGCACCACAATTGCTGGCGCATGAAGTTCGTTTCCTCTTCCAGTCGGTAAAACGGAATGGCCGGAGGACCGGAGAAAACAATCGGGTGCCCGTGCTTACGGCCGACGTTTTCCAGCCCTTCGCATAAACGTTCGCCTAATTGCTTCAAGCGCGCGGTGACGTTTTCGCGCTCCAGAATTTCGAGGGTTTTAAGCGCAGCCGCCATCGGCACTGCGCTGTTCCAATAGCTACCCGTCAGGAAGACTTTACTCGCGGCAATGCGCAACTCCTCACGCCCCATTGCGGCGGAGATGGGAAAGCCATTGCCCAACGCTTTGCAAAAGCAGATCAGGTCAGGCGTAAAATTAAATACCCGGTGACTACCGCCCAGATGCAAACGAAATCCACCGCGAATGTCGTCGAGAATCAGGACGATACCTTCGGCGCGGCAAATGCGCTCCAACGACTCCAGGAAGCCTTCGTCCGCGAACAATTGGTCAGCGAAAACCGGGTGATGATACGGCGTTACGATCAGGCCGGCGATCTGTCCCCGATAGCGATCCACCAAGCCTTCGAATGCCTTGAGATCATTCCAGGCAAACGCATGGATGTGTTCGCGGTCTTCATCGATCAAGCCGCCGTGTCCCGGCGTGCACCATGGATCGACGCCATGATAGGAAGACTTGATGCGCAGGATTTTCTTACGCTTGGTGTGCTCGCGCGCAACTTGAATGGCCCAGGTGGTCACGTCGCCACCGTTCTTGGCCAGCACACCCCAATCGGCAAAATCAACCAAACCCACGAGCCGCTCAACAAGCTCGACAAAACGCTCGGTCGGGTGGTTAAAGCAATTGCCCAATTCGCGTTGCTTCGCGGCGGCCTCCTCGACTTCCGGATGCTGATAGCCCAACACGATTGGCCCGTAGCCACACATGAAGTCGATGTACTCACGGCCATCAACATCCCAATAACGGCAGCCCTCGGAGCGCGTAGCAAAATACGGGCTCGCACCGGGCAGACACGCCGCCGGACTCATGTGACCGTAAATTCCACCGGGAACGACCTTGGCCGCCCGGTCGAACATGGTAAGTGATTTTTCGAAATCCGTATTCATTGGGCAACCTCCGGGTCGACGAATGACTGCACGCGCTCCATCAGCGCATTAGCGTGGTCAGCGAGCGGCGCGATCCCTTGCACCATGATGTCACCCCGCCCGACCGCAGCGATAGAATCAATTTCGTCCCGCACGGCTCGTGCAGCGATTTCCGAATTTCGGAATACCACGCGGGCCGCTGGCTCCTCGGGCAGATCGCCCTCACCGGATGCCAATTCATGGCGACGCAGCAACAGCCAAACCGGTTCCCCGTCCTCCCCGATTTGAAACGAAACCAAGCCCTGCGGACCGCTCGCCAACTGCTCCCGGCCTTTGCGCTCATGCGCACACAACTGTGTGACGCCACGCAATGCCAGCCCCAGCGAGAACATCGCAAATTTTTCCCGGAAGTCCTCATCTTGCAGCCGATCATCACCAGGCTTGAGCCAGTCCTGCATCTCTTTGGCCAGGGCGGTGAAAGTATTCATCTTCGAGAGCGCACTGAAGCCGCGCGTCGGGATCGGCGGAAAAGTTTTCTTCTCAAGGAAAGTCGCCACGGCCTGAGCATCCGTTAAAAACAAGAGCCCGATGCCCGACTGCTGGCTGTCACCCGACACGTAATCACAGCCGCCTTCGGTAAAGTGATAACTCGCCCGAACACCCGACAAGCTTTTGAAACAAACCGAGAAGGCATTATCGCGCAACAAACCCTGCGCATGCGGTGACGCCTTGATGACGCCATCAAGCGTCGGGAACACGGCATGGAGAAACAGCCGGAGCTGCAAATGCTGGAAAGCGTCTTGTTTCATCGGGGCAATTCCGTGAGTGAAACCAGCTTTCGCAAAATGTCCAGCGGGTGTTGCTGCGGGCGAAGTAAAACGGTCTTCGCTCGTGTCTCCTGATAAAGGCGCAGGTTCTTCATCAACGGTGCCACCAGACCTGGCAACGCGGCCGGTTTGTTCATGACTAAATTCAACCCATGCGAGCGCATGAACTTCACCGTGATCCACTCCTGCGGCATAATGCCGCCCAGTCCATTAAATATGATCGGGCACCCGGCCAAAATGCTTTCGCTGGTCGTTCCAGTACCCGGGCGTGCGACCACGGCGGACGCGCACTGCATCAAGCTGAACATCTCCGTAAAATACGGCAGTGGCTTCACCGGCAAGTCGGGATGCTTCTCACCCCAGGCCTGCACGGAATCAAAGGCCCCCTGATTGCGTCCGCACAGCGCCACAACCTGCGGGTGCACCTTTTCCTTTGCCAGCGCATCGAGCAGGTCCAGGTGGTTGTTCGCGCTGTTCGCCCCAGTGGCCAGGATCAAAATGAAACGATCTGGGTCCAGGCCCAGCTTTTCGTTAATCCATTGCCGGCGTTCCTCCTCGGACAAACCATTCCCCCAAAAGCCAGGGTTGAGCATGAAGCCGCCGACATGATTGCGCGCATCGGGCATCCCCAGACGAGTCGCCTCCTCACAGGTCTCCGCAACCGCACCGAAAAATCCGTCACTCTGCGGATTCACCCAATGCTTGCTGAAGCCGTAGCCGCCGAAGAGTTCCCCGCAATACGTCACGCAAGGCAACTGCTCGCCAAGGATTTCCTTCGCCAGCGCGAAAAAGCCGTGGTTCAAGTGTGCGTGCGTGCTGACAATGATGTCCGGCTGCACGCGCTTCAGTTCCTCTTCAAACCGCGCCCGGCCTTTGATCGCCGATGCCTTGCGGTGCATGCTCGCGACTTCGAGGAAATTAAAATACACGTGGTGCAGCCACGGCGCATGAAGCTGAATCCAGTTATACGTTTCAACGCCGAATTTATAAAGGCCGTCCAGGCTTTCGAGGGTCTGGAAAATTTCCACCTCCACGCCCAGCTCTGCCGCCGAGGGATGCTCCGCCCACGCCTTAAACGAACGCGCGCGCATGTCATGCCCGCCGCCAGTGCTCGATGTCAGGACCAGGACCTTCACGACTTGTCGGCCGCTTTCTTTTTCTTGGCAGACTTCTTCTTTTTAACTGCCGCTTTCTTGGATTTCTTCTCCGCTTTCTTGCGGGCTTTCTCCTTTTCCTTCGATTCCGATTTCTTCTTTTTCAGAATCTGTTTCAGCTTACGGCGGCTGTCCTTGGCCACAATGTAGCCCACGCAATTGTCGCTGCCACACTTGCAGGGGTGGTCGATAAAATGTTCCAGCTCGTAGCCGTAATCAAAGGACAACTCCGCGCCTTCCGGGATGTCCTTCTTGGCGTAGATATAAATGCGATCCTCCTCGTTGACGGCTTCGCAATTTTCGTCGCAGCTGTGGTTGATATACTTCGCGGGGTTGTCATCGACATTGCCGTCGAGGTCGAACTCCTCGTTGAGATCAAACACATAGACGAGACCAACGCCCTTCTTGCGGGCTTTCTCCTCCCACTCCAGGCAACGGCGAGTCGACTCATCCTTACTGATGCGCTCGCCGATGTATTCGATGATCTGCTCGCCCTCTTTGATATCCACCCGGGCAAACATGCCCTGTTGATGGATGGAAGACTGGCGGAGTTCCCAGAGCGGTTTACGTTTTTTGCCCATGATGAAAGGTGTGCGCATTGAAGCCCCCACCGCCCGTAGAAACAAGCGCAATTTGCCAGACCTACCAAGAACTCACACCGATTCTCGATAGATTTGATTAGTGAAGCCCGTTATCCCCACCGGGCTTTACCTTTGCTTGAATAGACAAAACAGGACGAAACAGCCCGCTAGGGATAGTGGGCTACACCTAAATTTACCAAAATGAATAAAAAAGCATGTGTCCCAAAACACACCAATCGGTCGAACACTAGACGCCAATCGGCCGAACAATAAACGCCGACCGAGTAGACAGTAAACGCCCCGGAGGGGCGTGGGCGATTAGCCGGGGGGCAAGCCGCCGACAGCGGCGCAGCCCCCGGTTAACAGCGACAAATGCCCAGCGTCCTGAAGGGACGCGGCAAAAACGCATGTGTATTCCCCAACAGCCAATAGTTCCCTTTGGCCGCGCTCATTCAGGGCGCTAACGTTAAACTCATGGGTTTCCGGGGGCTGCGCTCGCCGACTTTGCGGTCTCGCTTACCCCCCGGCTAATGGCCCACGTCCTTTCAGGACGTTACATCGAGGCCCTCGTGAATCAGTCCAAAATCCTAAATCAATTTTCCGCGGAAAATTTTTTCCTCAATCCAACGAAGTATGTTCAATACCCCAAAACGCAGTAGTTAAAATCCAATATCCCGCTCTTCAACCACGCGCGAGCGCTCAATTGGCAACTCGACTTCAGGCGCAATGGGATCGCCACCCGCAACGAAGAAATCGATGAGGGTAGCCGTTGAATTGGCCGACGATGTTGGTTCTTCGGCCAAATATTTGTCATCGTCGGCCATGATTCGCGAGGGACTCCTTACCCTTGGTAGTTCGGCAGTTCCTTCGCAACGCGGGCGCCGGTGAAGGACATGTATTTCGGGGTGCCGTTTTCGTAGGGGACTTCCACTTCGCCCTGGATGAGCGGGTTGGCGTATTTGAAGAACTGGAAGTTGATGCTGACTCCGTCTTCGTTGATCCACTGCGTCGGGAAAGGCTTCACGTTATTGGCCACATCGCCGAGGTTAGCCAAGCCGGTTTCGCAGCCGTAGAAATCACTTTCTGCGCGGATCAGCGTGACCATCTTGTCGGTCTGACCAGCGATGGCGGCCTTGACGGCAGCCTGGCCAGCGAGGAACGCTTCGTCGTTGTCCGTCTGGGACGAGCAATGTGCGGCGGCGCGCTGGGCGATGCCGAGCTTGCAAGAGCGGGCATTAACGCCAGCGAGATTCTGTTCAACGAGGTCGCGGAGGTATTCGCCGACGCCACCGAGAGCGCTGTGGCCAAAGTCGTCCTGAGTCGAACCGGAGGCCAGGTAGTTCCCATCCTGGTCGGTCAATCCTTCGCCCACAACCACCATGCAATACGGCGACTTGCGGAGCACTTCCTGAACGCGGGCCACGAAGACCTGCGGGTCGAAGCGGACTTCCGGCATCAGGATAAGGTGGGGCGGATCTTCGACTTCGTTGCGGCGCTTAGCGAGGCTGGCACCGGCGGTGATCCAGCCAGCGTTACGGCCCATCACTTCGACGATTGATACGAAATCGTGGCGGCCCATCGACTCGTTATCGAGCGCGATTTCCTTCACCGTGGTGGCGATGTATTTGATGACGCTGCCGTAGCCGGGGCAGTGGTCAGTCAGCGGAAGGTCGTTGTCCACGGTCTTCGGAATACCGATGACGCGGAGGCCATAGCCACGCTCCTTGGCGAGAGCGGAAATCTTGTTGGCGGTGTCCTGCGAATCGTTGCCACCGATGTAGAAGAAGTAGCGGATGTTGTGGGCCTGGAAGACCTGAAGCACGCGCTCGAAGTCAGCTTGGCTGGACATCTGGTAACGGCAGGAGCCGAGTGCCGAGCCCGGCGTGTAACGCAGGCCGCGAATGGCTTGCTGGGATTCCTCCGCCAGGTCAATGAGCTCCTCGTTCAGGATGCCCTGGATACCATTTAAGCCGCCATAAATTTCTTCAACGCACCCGTGATTGAGCGCCTCGGTGACGACGCCAGCGAGGCTGGCGTTAATGACTGCGGTCGGGCCACCCGATTGGGCGACCAGGACATTGCCGGTGAGTTCTTCTGACATGGTAAAATAGATGATCGGATCGTCCGAAAGGTGATCGGGTCTAAAAGCAAAACCGCAGACTTTGGCCACGCCCCATTTTCAATGCAACTTAAAAAGCGGGCATAGCTGGGCAAACAGATGCT
>JBNNDZ010000045.1:0-11138 GCA_050285865.1 Puniceicoccales bacterium | reverse complement strand
ACCTATCCAATCAATCGAGAGATGGTATTACTCAGTCGGTGCGGGCGGCGGCGGCGGCGGCGGTTTTCTCGACGAATCGTGTTCATCGGAACGGTAATGCCGCGGGCGGCCATCTTTCCAGTGCACCAAATCTGGTAACTTCCCGGCTGCTTCGGCTGCACGGGCTTTCTCCAGCAAAGTCAAAAAATAGTCCCGCCGCTCGTCTTCATTGAGGCCGATAACGATCTGCTTGAGCTCCTTTGCTTGCTCAGGCGGGAGGCTGACCACATAGCGATGCACCAGCCAGCGCTGCTCCGGATCAAAAGTCTTCCATGCCCGATATGCCTTGCGGAGTTTGTGCATTTTCTCCTCCCGCATTTCACGGAATTCACGGATTTTATCCCGCAACGCATCACGCTCTTCGGGCGACATTGCCTCGATACGCTCAATCGCCGCCCGCACTTGTGCCAGTTGCTTCGGGGGCATATTAAGGAAACTTTCCAGCGAGCGAAGCTGCTCCAAACTGATTTCTCCCTGCTCCTCCTGCTCAAGCTGGTCGAACAATTGATCTGTGTCGATCTCGCCCAAGCCGTCACCATTGTTATGTCCACGCTGCCAGTCACGCTTGTGGTCCCACCCCTGCTCGCTTTCCTGCTTCTGGCTGGAATGGGCTCCTTCGCTGACTGCCTTGGTATCTGCAACCACCTCAGGCTTACCCGCATTGACCGATGTCGCCAATAGCAACGCGAGCGATAATGAGATCCACTGGAGAAAATTTCGGCGCACGGTCGTTAATTCATGAATGCCTGCAAGGCGCTCAAAGTTTCGGAGTCGGCCAGCAACATGGCGTCCGCCAGGGCGTCATCCATTGCCAGGACTGATTCGTAATCAAGCACTTCCGCCTCTTCAGGCAGGGCGACATCCAAGGCCGGCGCAGCGGCAAGCATTGCGGTATCTGCCTCGGGCGCAACCACTTGCACAGCGGGTGGCGATTGCTCGGCAAAACGCTGGTCACGGGCGGACTTTTGGTCTGCGGCAAATTGAAACAAATAAATGAAGGAAAACATGCCCAAGACCATCAACGCGGCGATGCCACCCATTGCGACCACCCATGACGGGAAACCAACGACTTTGTCGGATGAATCGGCCTCATTAACCTCCGCCTCCGGCATATCCAGAGCCGTGATCACGCGGCTCGCAAAGCCTTCGCTCGCAACTACTTCCTGAGCAGCCAACATGGAATCGATCTCGGCATCGAGCCCATCCTCGCCCAAGCCCTGCCCCTCGCGCTCCAGTCGCGCCAGCGTACGGTCGGCGAAGCCCTTCCGCGGTGCCTGCGGCACAGCGGCGAACAGCTCATCGAGCGGGTCTTGACTGTCGGGGGATTCCTTCATGATTACTTTAATAAGAGAAAACGCGGGCCAATGGCAAAAGTTTCATTGGATGTAAATTTCGAAAGTTAATAACTGTGCGCGAAGTCTCGTAACTCCTCCTTTAGCTTGAGCCGTGCCCGGTGAATCCAGCTCTTAACTGCCGATTCGGAGGCATCCATTGTGGCAGCGATTTCCTCGTAGCTGAGCTGCTGCTGTTTGAGCAGCAGGATTGCCGTGCGCTGGTTCTCGGGCAACGTTTCCAGCACTTGGGCAAATGCTTCCTCCAACTCCATCACGCGGAGCTTCTCCCGGCCTGAAATAGTGGCCTGAAGCTCAGCTGGATCAACGCTATCCATCGGCTTACGGCTCTGACGCCGATATTCGTTAATCAACACCCGCCGCGCAATGTGAAACAGGTAGGTAGAAAATTTCGCCGTTGGTTGGTAGCGATCTGCGGCACGGTAAATGCGGATAAACACCGTCTGTGCGAGGTCTTCTGAGGACTCCACCGAACGCAGCGAGCGGTAAAAGAAATTAATCAACGGCCCCTGCCAGCGTTCGATCAACTCACGCAGCGCTGCCTGATCTCCCTCGCCCACGCGCAGCATCAGCGCGACATCGGCGTCGGGCTCATTGGTTTCGCTCACAGGGGCGGAGTCAGCCATGTCATCATTTTTACTGGAGGCACCACTGGCTTGCCAAGCGGTAAGCGTAGGCGCGAAGTCTGCATTCACCTCAACTCAAACGCCACGCCGCGGAGAAAGTTGCAACAAAGTTTCGGCGTGCGTGAGGCTTTTTTAAACCACCGATGACACTGATGGACACTGATCCACTCTAACGTAGATTCTTAATGAAGAGCGCAAAGGACGCGAAGAGGCAGTAAGGTAAAATATAATCGCGAACTTCTGTTATGAAAATCCCACGTAAGATCAGTGTCCATCGGTGTAATTAGTGGTTCAAAATTGACCAGACGCTCAGTGGTTCCATGGCATCTTCGTCAGCATGAGCGCCATGCCACATGTGCCGGTAGTGCCTGCGAAGATAAAGCCTGCCCCGATGACGCCCGGAATCAAATAAAAGCCTCCGCTGACGGTCGCGCCCAGCAGGGTCCCGACAAACGTCAGTAAGCCCGCCGTAATTTGCACCTGACGTTGAATCGAAATCGGCGCATTGGCTTCCTTGACGACGGCATCCCTCGGCCAGTCATTCATGCCTCCGGCCAACTCGACGGCACCATCAAGACCGGCCTCTTGCCAGGTGCCCAATGCCCGCTGTGAACGCTTACCCGATTGGCAGATCAGGCAAACTTGGCGCTCCCCTGCCTGCTGTGCAACGGCACGTGCGACATCCACCGTAAAGGTGTCCACCGGCGTATTTTGCGCCCCTTTAATGTGCCCACTGCGAAACTCGCCAGGACTGCGAACATCCACTAAAAACCACTGCCCGGGCTGCCGGGCCAGCTCTTGGCTCAATTGATCGGGGGAAACGGAAAGATTACTCATAGACTCTCCTGAGTCTGAAAAACCCAACAAACCTTTCAAGCTAAGTGTTTATTTTTCAACACTTTATATACTAGGTTCTTGGGTCAAGATGAAGGAATACCGTGTGAAAGCGGCTCAAACAATGCACAAAATATCACTTAAAACCTTGCATAACGTCCGCCAAAATGCTATATATTTGAACATGCATGTTTACTCCTACCTTCACACCGTTTTTCGTTCCCCGCCGCATGTCGCTCGCAATGCGCACCCGCCCTAGCGAGATGTGTTGACGCGCCTTGGCGGTCAGTATGACGCTGGGCCCGTTACAACGAGCGCACACTTGCATTATCCATTCGGGGTCCACTCGGACGCTTATGTTTCTCGCGAAGGCGCGAAGACGCGAAGGAAATTTCCTTTGTGCCTCTGTGCCTTTGTGAGAAATTAAAAACGTCTAGTGGCTTCTGAACTTTGAGATGCAAAGCGTTTCAGGGCTTAAACGGACGAGGGTTGGGAGCCCGCATCCAGACCAGCGCCAGCGACCTATGTCACAAGGAACGCGAGGCAAACAGCTTAATACGCAAACTAATTAGCTAAACCTTGTGCTGCACTCCAAAACATGCGCACCAAAGTTTATGACGCTCACACGCCGCCGTGGTCCACGAGCTCACGCTCGCGGCTACGCCAAGCCGCCGCGAGCGTCGCGAGCTTAGTGGAAAGGCGTCCGGCTTAGAGAATCATGCCGGCAGCGACAGTTTCGTTGGTGAACTCGTCGATGAGCACAAAACTGCCGGTCTGGCGATTGCGGGAGTAGCTGTCGAAGAACAGCGGCGAAGATGTCCGCAGCGAGATGCGACCAATGTCGTTCAAGGAGAACTCCAGATCATCTTCGATCTTGCGCAAGGTATTGATATTCACCTTGTAGCGAATATCCTTCACGACTGCCTTTACTTCCTTCGTCGTGTGGCGCAGGACGTATTTTTCGCGGCCCTTGAGCGACTTCTTCTCGGAGAACCAGCAAATCATCGCTTCAATGTCCTGATCGACCTTGGGCTGATTGTTCGGCTTGGCAATCATGTCGCCGCGCGAAATATCAATCTCGTCCTGCAAGGTGACGGTGCACGAAAGCGGGTTGAAGGCTTCCTCGATCTCGCCTTCCATCGTGTGGATGGCCTTGATTTTCGTCGTGAAGCCGCTCGGGAGGACTACGACGTCGTCGCCCGGCTTGAAGACACCACCGGCCACACGACCTGCGTAGCCACGGAAATCGTGATACTCGTTGGACATCGGGCGGATGACCCACTGCACCGGGAAACGGGCATCGATGTGGTTGGCGTCGGGCCCCACATAGACGTTCTCCAAGTGATACATCAACGTCGGGCCCTGATACCAGTCCATGTTCGTGGACTTATCGACGACGTTGTCGCCCTCAAGTGCGCTGATCGGAATGAAGGTCACTTCGACCACGTTATCCAGGCGCGAGGCAAACTTCTTGAAGTCTCGGACAATCTCTTCGTAACGCTCCTGCTTCCAGTCGACGAGGTCCATCTTGTTGACACAGATAACCACGTGCTGAATGCGCAGCAAACTCGCGATGAAGGCGTGGCGGCAAGTCTGCTCGATCACACCCTTACGCGCATCGATGAGGATGATCGCCAGGTTGGCCGTCGAGGCACCGGTGACCATGTTGCGGGTGTATTGAATGTGACCCGGCGTGTCGGCGATGATGAACTTGCGCTTCGGCGTCGCAAAGTAGCGATAGGCCACGTCGATCGTGATGCCCTGCTCGCGTTCGGCGCGCAGACCATCCGTCAGCAGTGCCAAATTCACGTGTTCGTCGCCACGCGCTTTAGAGCTCGTTTCAACCGCTTCGAGTTGGTCTTCGAAGATGTTCTTCGAGTCGTATAAGAGACGGCCAATCAGCGTGCTCTTACCGTCGTCAACGCTTCCGGCAGTGGTGAACCGCAAAAGGTCCATGTCCAGGTATCCGCGTTCTTCACTCATGAGATAAAAATTTCTTAAATTAAAATTGGAGTTCTATTCAATCGCCTGGGTTTAGAAATATCCCTGCTTTTTGCGGTCTTCCATGGCGGTTTCGGAACGCTTGTCGTCAGAGCGAGCACCGCGTTCAGTTTGGCGGGCGGCGGCGACTTCTTCAATGATGTCGTCGATCGTGCTGGCTTCGGAGAGCGCAGCGCCGGTGCAGGTGGCGTCACCAATCGTGCGGAAACGGACCTTGCGCTTGGCGCGGGTGGCTTCTTCTTCCGGCAGCAGCGTGATGAAATCCGTAATGGCGAGGATCATCTTGTCGCGAATGAAGGTGTCGCGATCGTCCGCAAAATAGAGGCTCGGAAGCGGGATGTTCTCGGCCTTGATGTATTGCCAGATGTCCATCTCGGTCCAATTGGAAAGCGGGAAGACGCGGAAGTGCTCACCGTGTTGCTTGCGACCGTTAAAGATGTTCCAGAGCTCGGGGCGCTGATTCTTCGGGTCCCACTGCCCGAACTCGTCACGGTGCGAGAAGAAACGTTCCTTCGCCCGGGCCTTTTCTTCGTCGCGGCGACCACCACCCAGGCAGGCATCGTAGGCATTGGCTTCGATGGTGTCGAGCAGCGTGACGGTCTGCAGGGCGTTGCGGCTGGCCTTCGGGCCCTTCTCTTCCTGCACGCGGCCCTTGTCGATGGACTCCTGGACGGAACCCACCACGAGCGTGGCCTTGATGTCCTTCACGAACTGGTCGCGGTATTCAATCGTCTCCACGAAGTTGTGCCCGGTGTCGACGTGGACCAGCGGGAATGGCAACTTCGATGGCCAGAACGCCTTACGCGCCAGCCAAGCCATGACGATCGAGTCCTTGCCGCCCGAGAATAGCAGTGCGGGCTTCTCGAACTGTGCTGCGGTTTCCCGCAGGATGTAGATCGCCTCGGACTCCAGTTGTTTGAGGTGGTTTACCTGATAGCTCTGGTGGTTTTCCATGGTGAAATAGTTTTTAAAAAATGATTACTGGGCTTGGACCCGAGGCAGCACGTAAGCAAGCAGGCGCTCCAGACTTTGCTCAATGGTTTCGTTCTCGGTGTCTATGATGAGGGCGGGACTGGCAGGTTCTTCGAAACCGCTGTCCTTACCGGTAAAATGTTTCACCTGACCGGCCTGCACCTTTTTGTAAAGGCCTTTAGGGTCACGCTCCTGGCAACGCTCATAAGAGGCCTTCACATACACATCGGAGAAATCCCCTTCGCCAACGACATCGCGGGCCAACGTGCGGAGTTCTTCCTTGGGGCAGATAAACGACGTAATCGTAATAACGCCCGCCTGCGCGAACAGCTTGGCCACCTCCGCGATGCGGCGAATATTCTCCGAACGATCCGCGTCCGTGAACCCGAGGTCACGGTTAAGGCCCGAACGAATGTTGTCACCATCAAGCACTTGTGCGAAGTGGCCACGTTTGAAAAGTTCCCGCTCCAACGCCAATGCCAACGTGCTCTTGCCCGAGCCACTGAGCCCGAATAGCCAAAAAACGTGCGAGCGCTGCTTGAGCGACGCCTCCCGCTCCGCCCGCGGTAACATGCGGTCGAATACGTGATAAATGTTGTCAGGTGCTTCCGCCATAAAAAAGGAATGGACCTACCGATAGATCAACCACACGCAAGCGCAAGCTTATTTTCAGTAAATTACCCAACATACTAAAGATTAAGTTTTCGCTGGCTTGTCTGCCCCTTCCCGACACAAACTCCCGTTTCCTCGTGATTCGTTTCCTCACAGCTATTCTGCTCATAGCAATTATCCCTGTAATCAGCCTTCAGGCTCAGGCAGCAGCCGGTGAACAGGCTGACGCCAATGCGGCGGCTCCAGTCTCTTCGCGAACCCTTTTTGACGAGCCTCGCGACGGCGCCCCCCTGCTCTACTCGGCCCGCAAAACATATGACAGCTGCGCCACCTACATCGCCCAAGGTGCCGTGCGCATTGTAAAATACGAAGAAGTTGAAGGCGGCGGCGGGTTTCTATTTCAAACCGAGCGCGGCCCCGCCCGCACGAAGCTGACCAAGCTGTTCACGACCGCCTTCACCCGGCAACCCTTCGCCCTGCGCCATGAGATCACCACGCTGGGTCTCGGACGAAGCTTTACCTCGGTCGAGTTTTGGGGACCACAACGACGGGTGGCAGACCACTATTCCTCCTCGGCCCTACCCATGACCTCGTCCACCCTCGCCGAAGCCATTGCAACGAACGATGTATTCCTCGTTGATTTCGACCCGGCTGTGGACTGGCTGCTGGCTTCTAACGATGCACTAGGGCCCATCCTTCCCAAGGGGGACTCGTGGCTTGATGGCAAACCCGGGCCACCCCCGGAGGCATGGTGGGTCGGCGAAGAAACCATAGCCAGCGTCGACACCGATATCGTCGCCTGGCGCGGTCCGAACGATATCCGCATCGCGGTCTGGTTGACCCGTGCGCCGGTGGCAGTGGTTAAGCTAATTGCCGAACGCCACGTTGGCACCGATTACGCCAGTGTGACGACACTCGTGCAGCCAGCCTTCGGTAAGCCCGTAGGCCAGGATCAACTGGCTATCGACCGCCCACGGCCAGTATTTTTTGACACCACACCGGACTCCATTGCCTTCGGCGATTCCGAACTCCCCCCCATTCCCACCGGGACGCCCGGGCGGACCTCTGCCGCTGGTGTGAATCTCGACGACACTCCCCGGACCACCGAAACCCCCAAGCCGGAAACCGCCGTCACCAAACCCGAAACAACCCAGCCCAAAGTCGGCGCGGGACCGTCTGATTTCGTCCCCGCACTCCCCGGTGCGCAGGCGGTGAAAAAGGCGGACGAAGCGGGCGCTTCCCTGCTGACCCCCGCCCAGATGAACGCCATCGTGGTGATCGAAGGCGACAAAGGCGTGGGCACGGGTTTTTACTGCAACATCCGGGGACGTGACTTCATTGTCACCAATCAGCACGTCATCTCCGGGCACCGGCGTTTGACCATTCGCAACAACGACGGAAAGCCCGTTGAGGCAGGCGACATCTACGGGGCAATCGGCCACGACATCGCCCTGATCTCCGTCCCCAAATCCAAGGGCGTGCTCGCTGCGGCCAGCAACGTCGGAGCGGACACCGAGATCGGTGACCGCGTGGTCGTCCCTGGCAACAAGCTCGGAGGCGGCGTGGTGACTCAGGTCGCGGGGAACGTGCTCGGTGTGGGCCCGGACCGCGTGGAAGTCGACGCGAAATTTGTTCCGGGCAATAGCGGTAGTCCCATCATCAACCTCGACACTGGCGAAGTCATTGGTGTGGCCACCTACGTGCGCAAAGACATGCCAGAAAACTTTGCCGAGGAGGCCGCCCTCAAAGAAGACAAAGAGGAAGACGGTTCCATTGTTCGCTGGTTTGGCTACCGTATCGATTCGGTGGAACAATGGGAGCGCATCGACTGGTCCGCCTGGCAACGTCAGTTCGACACGGTGACCACGTTTCATGATGACTCCATGGCGATCTACAAATACCTCGCGAATGATCCCAAGTTCTACAACAACACGAAATTGCGCCACCTCTACGACGACTTCGTCGAAAAAATGAGCACAAGCGACCGCCCCAGCAGCTACTACGAGCGCGAAACGAAACTCTTCATCCAGCGCATTATTAACTTCGCCCGACTCGAGTTAAACGATGTCTCCCGGATGCAGTTTTACGATTACTTCCGCTCCACCGCTGGCCCCGAACACAACATCACGGAAAACATCGAATACCGCCAAATGCTCATCAATCACCTCGAAGGCCTCGGCGAACGCTGGCGCGTCCTCGCCGACCGGGTACGAAGGTGAATGAATTGCGGATTGCTGATTGCGGATTTGGGAATTTCGTTACCCACGGGTGTTCGAAGATATCTGAACAGTAATGGGATGAACAATAGGCCAAGCCCTGCCCCACTCGCGCTAAAATCCGCAATCCCAAATCCCCATTCCGCAATCAAAAGTCTCTGCCCTTGACGAAGCGTTCACGGGGCTCGTCGGACTCCTGGCCGGTCATTGTGGCGTGCCAAGCGCGGCAAAGTGGCGGCACTTCCATGCTGCGAAGCTGGTCGTCGAATCGCATGGGCGGTGTGCGGAGTTTACTCAAGAGCGGTTGCAGCTCCATTGTAAGGTCAAGTGGACGATCCGCATCGCCCTCGACGGGCTCAATCAAATCCTCCGGCAGACCAAAGTGACGCACAATGCGCTGCCCGATCTCAAATCGCGACAGGGTGTCGATTCCGGCCCAGTGAAAAATGCCATGCAGCGACGGACGCTCGCACAGCTCGGCCAGTACCTCAGCCAGATTTTCCACGCCGAGCGGCTGACGAATCTCATTGGTAAACAGAGGCGTGGTTTTGCCCTCTGCCCACTGCTTGAACAACCGCTCGTGCAAGGAACGTTCGCCGCCGGGGCTATTTCCGGTGATGATCGCGATCCGCAAGACAGTCGCGAACTCCTTGCCAAACTTCAACACCTCGCGCTCGGCGAGCATCTTTAGCTGCCCGTATAAATTACGCGGATTCGGTGCGTCGGAGGAGCGATACGGCCCTTGCACGCCTTCGAATACCATATCCGTCGACAGGTGGTAGAACCGCGCACTGAGGTGATTCGACAGCATCGCCAAATGCCGTGGCAGGGCGACGTTCACCTTCTCCGCGCGCTCGGGATCGGCTTCGACCACAGTCGGGCTCGATGCCGCCGCGCAGTTGATGATGATGTCCGGAAACTCCTCAAGCACCAGCCCTTCAATCTCGGCGGTGTCCGTGAGGTCCATCTGCTTGCCGCGTGCCCCCGAGGGCAGGTTTGCCGGGCGTGAGCCCGACACCGCAATCACTTCATGCCGCCGCCGCGACGCTTCCTGCAAAAATGCATTTCCTACGAGTCCACTCGCGCCTGTAACGATAATTTTCATGGGATATATTTACCACGTTATACCACTTCGGGCAGCCCGGTGCAGGCACGATGATATGCGGATTACTTCTCGGGGCGAAACTTCCAATGCTTGGCGTCGGGCTCGGAAAAATAGAGATTCGCGTGCTTCGACTTGTAGTGAAACTTCTTCGCCGAACGAACCAAACTCAGGCTGGCCCAAGTGCCGATAGCAAACCAGACAACAACCTCCAAAGGAGAATCAATCGTCAGGCTTCCCAGCCAGCCATTGTGTGCCAGCACCCACAAAGAAGCGACTACGAGAAACAGCGCCACCCAACTGTAGCGCCATTTCCAAACTGGTAGTTGCTTGAGCATCTTTTAACTTTCACCACACCAACCGCGCCGCGTGTCATCCGCGTCCATCCGTGGCTGCATAACAATCACGCCATGCTCGGCATCGGCAATTCGATCTCGACGTCGGCATCGTAATCCACGCCTTCCAGGCCAAAGCCAAACAAGCGCAGGAAGTCTTCCTGATAACCGGCGAAGTCGGTGAGGTCCTTCAGATTGTCGGTGGTGACGTCGGGCCAGACCTTCATCACTGCGGCCTGGATTTCTTCGCGCATTTCCCAATCGTCCACGCGGATCAGGGACTTGTCGTCCACGACCGGCCCGCCTTCGACGTAAATTTTTTCGCGCATCATGCGGTCCATCTGTTCGATGCAGCCCTCGTGACCGCCCTGCTCCTTCATCACCTTGAACAGGATCGAAATGTAAAGCGGCACGACGGGAATCGCCGAGCTGGCCTGTGTAACAACGGCCTTGTTGACCGAAACCCACGCGTCGAAACCAATCTTACGCAAGCCATCAGCGGTGTTTTCCAAGTGTTCCTTGGCCTTGCCGATGGTGCCTTCGCGGTATATCGGGAACGTGACTTCCGGCCCGATGTAGGAATACGCAATCGTCTTAGCGCCCGGTGCCAGCGCATCGGCGTCCTTGAGGGCGTTCATCCAAAGTGTCCAGTCTTCACCGCCCATGACCTTGATCGTATTAGCGACTTCATCTTCGTTGGCGGGTTCAAGGGTAACCTCCGTTACGGCGGCCTTGTCGGTGTCGACACTCTTGGCGGTGAACGGCGAGCCGAGCGGCTTCAGTGTGCTCTTGAACGCTTCGCCGGTCGTGGGATCGGTGCGGCGGGGCGAAGCCAGGCTGTAAATAACGAGATCCACCTGGCCGAGGTCGGCCTTGAGTGTGTCGATCGTCTGCTGGCGAATCTCGTTGGAAAACGCATCGCCGTTGATGCTCTTGGCGTAAAGCCCAGCGCTGTGCGCCGCCTTCTCGAAAGCAACGGAGTTATACCAACCCGCCGAAGCCGGACGCCCCTTATCACTCGGGCGCTCAAAGAAAACGCCCAGTGTGGC
>JBNNDZ010000044.1:0-2897 GCA_050285865.1 Puniceicoccales bacterium | reverse complement strand
GCGTGCGCTGTCCTGCTCGCATGGCGGCACCTTCGCTCGGTCGCAGGCTGACACCGATAATCGCCCCCATGATGCCAATGATCGCAATCACGGCGAGGAGTTCGACCAGCGAGAAGCCGCCACGACGGCGATTCTTAGGTTGAAAGTTACGCATAGAAATTAGTCCCAGCTCTTGATGTCTTCAAAGTCCGGGTCATTGCCCGCTTCTGTCCAGATGGCAACACGGGCCTTCAGGTCATCGGAGGTGCCGCTTGGCAGCTTGCTCCGCTCGATCACACCGTTGCCGTCATGATCGACCACAACGTAGATATCAGGGTTGCCAAATGCGTCGTAAAGGCCGTTTTCGTCATAATCGCCGAGCTTATTGATCTGCTCATTCTGTCCGAAAGAGTAGAACGCAATCGCCTTACGATTGAGAGTACGATCGCTCAGCGCATCCCCATCGGGCTCGCGGGCAGAGAGCGCACGGATGAAGTCCTGCGCGTTGGAGCCCACGTTCACCTTACTGCCACCATTGAGGCCGGAAACATCCGGGTAGTAGCCGTATTCCTTCTTATACTGCTCCAGCGCCTGAGCCCAACCGCCAAACTGAGCCTTGGTTTGGGCACGAAGCGCAGCCTTTTTAGCACCACCGACAACCGGGATCAGGATGCCAGCCAGAATGCCGATGATCGCAATAACGGTCAGCAGCTCAATCAAAGTAAAGCCCTTGAGGCGACGCGAGGTGTGGGTTGAATTTTTCATGGGTAACAAAGTGCGGGATTAGAATTCGTAACCAAAGACAATGTTGTCGATGTTTTCGTCTTGCTCAAAATAGTTTTGCGGAATGTCGCCGTCGGACAGCGTGCCGCTGGATTTGCCGTCGGCTCCCTTTGAATACAGGATAAAGCCCGCACGTTTCCAGCCTGAGCCGGAACTGGTGCGGTATTCATATTCGTAAGGCAGCCCCCAAGGGTCCGTAAATTCATTACCAGTTACTGAAAACTTAGACTCGTCGACGAACGGGCGTTGCTGAGCCTCACTAACGTCTACCATGGTGACATTTCCCGGCGTGCCTTCGGGCATCATTTTCTTTTGACCGGTGAGGTGGTAAAAGAGTTCCTCTTCGTCCGTGACCCATGGATAGTCACCATACTTAAGTTTGTAAGACTCCAGCGCAGAGCCCAACGCCTGAATATCTGCCTGCGCACGGCTACGCGCCTGTTTGCCCGCAACACCACCTGCAACACCGACAACGATGCCAGACAAGATCAGGATAACGGCGATCACCACGAGAATCTCCACCAGCGTAAACGCAGGGCGGCGGCGAATCCGTCGATCAGAAGAAAGGGGCGTGGGGGTCATAGGCAAAATGAAAAGCGTGAAAAGGAATTGGAGCTCTGTCAATCACTACTCCAAACAGCTAATATCAGCCCGCACACCATTTTGCACGGCACCCCCTGCCCCCTCAGGCCTTAAATTTTGGTTCCGTCCACCGAGACACGTTGATGGAATACATCGAGAACGCGCTTGGTAATACCCCCCGGCTTGCCTTCGCCGATGCGGCGGCCATCGATCTCAACCACCGGGACCACTTCCGCGGCTGTTCCGGTGAGGAAGCACTCCTGTGCAATCCAGAGATCGTAGCGGGTCAAATTCGTTTCCACGAGCTCAAGTCCCAATTCTTTAAGGATTTCCATCACTGCGCCACGGGTAATACCGGTCAGCGAACCGGCGTTAACGGGCGGAGTGAAGACCTTGCCATGCTGGACAATGAACACGTTGTCACCGGTGCATTCAGCAACGTAGCCCTGATCGTTAAGCATGAACGCTTCGACGTAGCCCAAATTACCCGCCTCGATCTTAGCGAGGATATTGTTCAGGTAGTTCAGGCTCTTAATCATCGGCGGCAGCGCAGCCGGACTCAAACGCCGGGTAGCAACGGTGATTACCTTCAGGCCATCAGTGTAGAACTCCTTGGGATACAGCTGGATCTGGTCTGCAATGATGATCATCTGCGGCCGCTCACAGCTCTTGGGCGAAAGTCCCAGCGAACCCACACCACGGGTGACAATCAGGCGGATGTAGCCGTTGGTCAGGCCGTTTACCCGGCACGACTCACACACGGCTTCGGCGATTTCAGCCCGGGTCCACGGCATTTCCAACATAATGGCACGGGCCGAGAACTCGAGGCGCTCCAAGTGTTCATCCAATTTGAACACCGTGCCGTTGTAGAGGCGGATCCCCTCGAAGATGCCGTCGCCGTAAAGGAAGCCGTGATCAAAAACCGAGACCTTGGCATCCGCCTGGTCCACAAATTCGCCGTTGAGGTAAACTTTCATAGAAAAGAGGGGTTCTGTTAGTGACTAAGCAATGCTTTGTCTAGCGATATTCCACGAATCATCGTAATCTCACTTGATTCCGAATAAATTCTGCCGATAATGCTCCTAAAGTATATGCCCGGCTCAATCTACAGGAATTTAGCATTTTGCCTCGTCGCACTCTTTAGTCTGACGGCGCTGGCATCGGCGCAGGATGAGTCTGCGATCAGCTACGAGCCCAACCTCCGTCTGCAGGAGTTTTACGAATCCCTGCCCACTGATCTTCGTCAGCGCATCAAGGACTACCGGGAAAAATCCGAAACGGTCAAAGCCGAGGTCGCCCGTTACAACGAGATGCCCCGCAACGGCCTGCCACCGGACTCCTTCAGCATGGTGCAACGCCGCCGCATGAAGATTGAAACCCAAATGGCTGCCCTAAGGCTGGAGCAAAAGCAGATAGCCAAAGAGTTCTACGACCTCCGCGCAAACGGCTGGGAGCCACCCAACAACTCCAATATTGTTCGACTGCTCGTCGCCGAAATCGAGGGCAAGAGCCACACGGGTTAGGCTTATTCCTCCAGCGCCATAATTAAGAAC
>JBNNDZ010000043.1:0-3015 GCA_050285865.1 Puniceicoccales bacterium | reverse complement strand
CCTTCCTCGCTCTCGCAAGTGACGGTGCCGTTATGTGCTTCAACTATGTGTTTGACGATGGACAGTCCGAGCCCCGAAGAGGATTCGCCCCCGGTAGGTTTGGCGGAAAGCTTTTGAAATTTTTGGAAGAGTTTTTGTTGGTCCTCAAGCGAGAGGCCAGGGCCTTCGTCGGTCACGGAAAAGCGAAGCCGGGACTGAGCCAGATCGCAGCCAAGTGCGATGTCTACCCGGGATTTTGGCGGTGAATATTTGACGGCGTTGCTGATCAGGTTGTCGAGCGCCTCCATGATGCGGTCGCGATCACCGAGCAGGAAGAATGCGCGGTCGCAGACGTAGTGAATGGTGATTTTCTTTTTCCGGGCGGCAAAGCGATTGAATTCGACGACTTCGTTGCAAACTTCGGTGGCGTTGAAGGGCTTATCGGCGACTTGCATGCCGATGCGGTCGATGGTTTCGGCCTTCAGCACCTCCTCAATGATGCTGAGCATGTTGTCGGCATAGCGGGGAATTTTGAAAAACAAATTGCGTGTGCCTTCGGGAATGTAGCGATTGGGCACGGACTTGAGATAGTGTGCGGTCATGTCTGACACGCCCACGATTGCTGCCAACGGGTTCTTCAAGTCATGTGCAGCGATCGAGAGCAACTCACGCTTGGCGAGGAGGGCGTTTTCCGCACTTTCCTTGGCCAGTCGCATTTCTTCCTCTGCCTGAGCGCGTTCTTGAAATTGGCGATGACTGAACCGGCGCAGATTTGCCGCAAGCCATCCCAACAAGGCAGAACAGGCGGCACCTAGCAGGAGTGCCAGTGCGACCATCCAGCGCATGTGTGCAAGGCTGCGAGCATAGTCGTCTGCTGGGGTAGACTCTGGCATCAAAGTATCCAGCAGGCCGACCGTAGTCGCATAAAACAAGCCGACGCAGAGCGTGACCATGAGGAAAGCCATTGCCGCCGCCACGATACCGAGGCGGTTGGGCGAGAGCTTGTGCAGCACTTGTGGGATGTTGATTAACACGGATTTCAGTAGGCGAAAGCAGATAGTCAACTACACGGAAATCTTTAGGCAATATCAGGTGCTACCCGGCACGAAACAATTTCGTCGTGTTCGCTTCTTTTTGGTTACATTTTATATCGTCTAAGCAACTAGCGGGCCTGAATTTACCTTTTTCATCGTCAATTCATTCAATCGCGCTAAATTTCGGAATTATGTCCGTGCAGGATAAGACCATCATTCTCGGGGTAACCGGCTCCATAGCGGCCTACAAGGCGGCTGACATCGCCTCGCAGTTAACACAGCGGGGAGCGAAAGTTTTTGCCGTGATGACGCGGGAAGCGACAGAGATTATCGGGCCAATCGCGTTGCAAACGCTGACTCGTAATCCAGTAAGTGTCGACCTGTGGAAAGAGGGGCAGGGATGGCAGCCAGGGCACATCGAATTGGCAGATAAGGCCGACCTCGTCCTGGTGGCTCCGGCGACGGCGAACATCATTGCCTGCTTCGCCCATGGGCTCGCCCCAGATTTGCTGACGAGTATTTATCTGGCGACACCTGCGCCGGTCATGATTGCTCCGGCCATGAACGGCAAGATGCTGTGTCATCCCGCAACGCAGGCGAATATCGTCACCCTTCGCGAACGCGGCTGTTTGTTCATTGAGCCGCAGGAGAACGGGATGCTCGCCTGTGGTTATGAGGGGGCGGGTAAGTTGGCACCGGTCGACGATATCCTGGCGCAGGTTGAGGAATTTTTTGCCCAATGAGGCTGGTGATTCAACGCGTCACCCGCGCGGCATGTCGGGTGGATGGAGAAGTCACCGGTGCAATCGAAGCGGGCTTGTTGGTGTTCATTGGCGTGGGGCGGGAAGATGATTCTACTGACGCAGCTTGGCTTGCACGCAAAGTAGCCGGGCTCCGCGTTTTTGAAGATGAAGAGGGCCGTATGAACCGTTCGCTGCGGGACATCGGCGGTGGCGTCTTGGCCATCAGCCAATTTACCCTCTACGGCAATTTGAAAAAGGGTTCACGACCGTCATTTAACCGCTCGGCAGACCCCGAACCGGCGAAGGCGCTCTTCGAGGAATTTAAGGCACTGCTGGGAGCGGAACTCGGGGCTCCGGTGGCCAGCGGCATTTTTGCGGCTGACATGAAAATAGAAGCGCACAACGACGGCCCCATCACGCTGATCATTGATTCCAAGGCCCGGGATTTTTAGAAAGCACGCATGTGATTTGCTAAGCGGCTGGGGATTCCTTCAACGTTTGGTGAGAATCGTGTGGTCAGGAGTCTCGCGGGCGGTATCGTCCCGGGATGAAAAAATGGCAGCGTGAGTCTTTGGGGCGTCATGATTATCAGGTGCTGAACCTGGATCACCCGGATTTTGTGAATTCCGTCATCGAGGAAATCGAGCAGGGCGAGGTCGGCGTTTATTACGATACACGGTGGAAGGTGTGCGCTACGTTCACCCGCTGGCTGGATGACCACGCGGATCGCTTTGAAGGCAAACGGGTTTTGGTGCTGGGCTGTGGCGTCGGGACGGAGTCACTCGTGGTCGCGCGCTACGCTGCTCAAACCTGGTGCAACGACTGGTCCCCGGTGGCGTGCCACTGGTGTGAGGAACAGATGCGTGCCAACGATCTGAAGGCGACGTTTTTGCCGGGCTCGTTCGCGGAGATCGAGCTGCCAGCCGTTGACTGGATCATCGGTTCGTTCCTTGTTTACAACCCATCGACGGCGCGCACCCTGGCGGATATACTGCAACGCCAGCGCGCTCACACCATCCTTGCCAACGAGCCCATGCCCGACTGGGCGCGTTTCCGTAAAGAACTAACGGATTACGAGGTGGTGGAACACGATGAGCACGGAATGATCGTTGGGGAATTTTCGCCGGTCGATGGCAACGGGGTCAGTGCTCCGTAGCGAGCGCCGGGGAATAATTTTGCCGGAGCAAAGCGGATTCGCGGGACATGATAATGGTTAAGGCGAGCCCGGCGACAAACGCGGCGGCGAAAATATAGAGGCT
>JBNNDZ010000042.1:0-20588 GCA_050285865.1 Puniceicoccales bacterium | reverse complement strand
CTGGATCGTCATGGCGAAACGCCCCTGATCTGGCAACGCGTGCCCGTTCCCCCGTTCGTCGCGACGGGAGGCCACCGGCAAAAGCGTTGATTGTTGAAGGCGCTGCGGGAAAAGACAGCGCCGTGTCCGTGGCCTAGATATCGGGCGTGGGGCGGGTATCACCAGAGGACAATTCGGAAACAGTGTGTCCACGGCTGGAAACGGTCCGCGGACCGACAGGCCCGGTCACGTTCCCAGGTAACGCAATGTCAGGCTGCGCTGGTGGGGGGCGTCGCGATGCTCCAGCAGATAGACTTCCTGCCATGTGCCCAGGTCGAGCCGCCCTGAAACCACCGGCACGATCAGGCTGACGCCGGTCAGCACCGACTTCACGTGCGAGGGCATGTCGTCCACCCCCTCGATCGTGTGACGCCACGGCGCATCCTCGGGCGCAAGCCGCGAGAGCGCGTCGACCAGGTCGGACTGCACGTCGGGATCGGCGTTTTCCTGGATGGTGAGCGAGGCCGTCGTATGGCGCAGAAAGACGGAAAGTTCTCCGTCGCGCATGCCCTGTTCCTCAAGCCAGCCGTCAAGCACACGACCAAGCCCATAGGCGCCGCGCCCCTTCGTCGGCACCATGAGCCGTCCCATGCGCTGACGCAGATCCAGCCCGTCGTCCTCCAGGGTCCAGACCTCGATCGATTCACCGCGTTGCGTGCGGGTCATCCTGCCCTCCAACTCGCTGACCGGGCCGGAAGTATGCGAAGGCGGGAACGCGCGCGCAAGCGCATGCGCGCCTCATGCTTGCATGACAATTCCTCATGCTGCGGGGAGCGGCGGAAATCCGGGCTTCTTCGGCGCGGGCGGGGCTTGGCAGAAACACCAGTAAGCTTTAGCCTATGCGAGAGAAATCGGATTGTAGGCAACGCAAGCGGGAGGCGGCGGCGCAATGGCTTCAGGCGATGGCGGAGCCGCCTTGGGGGGCGAGGTGGACGAGGAAACGCGGACCTTCAACCGCGATCTGGCGCGACGGCTGTCGCTGTTTCCCGACCAATGGTCGTTCCCCCCTTCCGTCATCCGCGAAAGACGGGCCGAGGGACTTGGCCCCTTCCCCGCCCCGCCACGGCTCGATCACGCGGAAACGCTGACGATCCCCGGTCCCCACGGCGACATTCCCCTTCGTGTGCTGCGGCCGCAAACGCGCCCGTGCAGCGGCGTTTTTCTCCATGTTCATGGTGGCGGATGGACGCTTGGAGGCGCGAGCGAACAGGACCCGCGCCTGGAGGAAGTTGCCGAACGAACGGGCCTTGCGGCGGTCTCCGTCGAGTACCGGCTTGCTCCCGAGCATCCCTATCCGCAAGCTCCCGACGACTGTGAGGCAGCCGCGCTCTGGCTGCATCGGAACGCCGCCGATGTCTTCGGCCCCGGCATTCTTGCGATCAGCGGTGAATCGGCGGGCGCCAACCTTGCCGCCGCGACGCTTCTTCGCCTGCGCGACCGGCACGGACTGAGCGACCTTTTCGCAGGCGCGGTGTTCGTCTGCGGCTGCTTCGATCTTCGACTTACCCCAAGCGCGCGCAACTGGGGCGAAGAGAAGCTGGTGCTGAACACGCGCGACCTCACCATGTTTGCACGACACTATCTTGCCGACGGTCATTCGCCCTGTGACCCGGACATCTCGCCACTGCTTGCGCGCCTGGAGGGCCTTGTGCCGGCCCATTTCGCGGTCGGGACCCGGGACCCGCTGCTCGATGACACGCTCTTCATGGCGGAGCGCTGGCGGGCGGCGGGCAACACCACGGAACTCGCCGTCTACCCGGGCGGCTGCCATGTCTTCCAGCGCTTCGACCTTCGCATCGCCCGCGAAAGCAACGCGGCGATCGACCGTTTCCTCTCCCACCTGATCCCCTCCGGATAATCCTTGCAACCGGCGTCTCCAGCCTCGGAGCCTTCTTGTATGCCTGCGTTCGAAACCCTCTTTTCCTTTGTAAATTGTTGGGAATGCGACGAAAATGACCACCTCAACGTCCAGTTCTACCTCAGCCGTTTCGATGAGGCGGATCGGCAGTTCCGTCTGCTCAGCGGCCTGAGCGATGCGATCGCCGGCCCTCGCCGCGCCCGGCATGTCCGTTTCCACAACGAGCTGTTTGCCGGCGACACGCTCCACATGACCAGCCACGTGGCCTTCGACGGCCCCTACATGCTGACGGTGGTCCACGAGCTGCGGCGCACGGCGGACGGGTCCCTTGCGGCGACCTCGGTGGACGGTTACGCGCCCGCGGACAGCATGGCGCGTGAATTGCGCCGGCGCTTCGCCGATGCATCCGCGGCCATGCCCGATGCCGCGCAGCCGCGCGGCACCTCGGCGGGTGGCGAGATGAACGGGGTGACGCAGGCGCAACTCGAGGCGGCCGGTGCACGTGTGACCAACAGGGCCACCGTGCTGCCACGACACACGGCCCCGGACGGTCGCGCGGACGATTGCTTCGCGGCCGGGTGTTTCGTGGAAGCGGCTCCGCACACCTGGAACCTCACGCCCATGAGCGAAACCTGGCTTGCGGAGCGCAATCTCGGCCGGGTCGTGGCGGAGCTCAAGCTTTGCTGGGCAGGACCGCTCAAGGTGGGCGAGCCGGTGGTCACGTTGAGCGGCTTCTCGGGCGCGGGAAGCACCACCTTCACCATTCGCCACCACATGTTCGAGGCGCGGACCCAGCGCTTTGTCGCCGCCGCCGACGTGGTTTGCCTGGCTCTCGATCTGGAAACACGCAAGGCACCGCCGCTCGACGACAACGTGCGACAGGAAATCCTCAAGTCGGCGCTCAGGCGCTGAGAACGCCCGCCATCAGTTTCCCAGGTCGTCGTATTCCTTGCGAAGCGTCTTCATCATGCCGAAGAAGCGGCGCATGGCCTTTTCCGTAAAGTCGAGCGCGCGTCCGAGTTCCTTCTCCTCCTCGGGGGAGAAGGTCGGCTCTCCGCCTTCGTCCTCGTTCGGCAGGGCGTCCGTCTTGGGAACGCTTTCGCCGGGACGCGCAATACCGGCCCTGCGGCGCAGTTCGTCGTTTTCGGCGCGCAGCGCGGCGATCTGGTCGCCGAGCCGCTCGATTTCCGCCTCAAGCGCAAGCTGGGCGTCGGGAACGGCCACGCAGCGCCACGTCGCATTGACCTTGCTGCACTCCGCGACCCGGCCGGTTTCCCGGTCGAGCCTCAGGAAGATGTCGCCCGCAGGCGCCAGCACATAGCGGTCCCGCTCGACCTGCGGGCGGTCTTCGGCGGCCATCGCCTGGCCCGCAATGGCAAGCATGGCGGCCCCGCCAAGGGCAAGCCCCAAGATCCTTGCACTCATGCGCATGTCCTGCTCCTTCCACCTGACGAACGCTCATGGCACCCCGCAACCCTGCCGGCGGCGTGCATGTCCTTGCCGTTCACGGCTGCTCGTAGGGCGGGCGGCCGCTTTCAAGCGCCTCGTCCAGAAGCGCCAGCCGATCCTGCCCCCAGAAGACCTCACCGTTGAGCACATAGCTCGGGGAACCGAAGACGCCCCCCTCGATGGCATCCGACTGGTTTTCCATATAGCGCGCCACCACGTTCTTTTCAGCCGCGCGGGCGATAACGTCGGCGCCGTCGAGACCCAGGCCCTGGAGAATCGCCGTCTGCACCGCCTCGGAGGCGATGTCGCGCTCCTCGACCCAGGTCGCCTCGAAGACGGCCTGGCTGTAGTCCACAACCGGGCCGCCATCCATCGCCAGCAGCACCGCAATGCGGTCGGCAAGATCCGGGTTGACGGGGAAATAGGCCGGCTGGAGTGTCAGTGGCAGATTGCGGTGGGCACGCCAGCGCTGCAACTCCACCAACCGGTAAGCCTGACGGACCGGATGGCGCTTCGCCAGCGGCAAACCGCCGGTCTCGGCAAACACGGTTGTCAGGGAAACCGGGCGGAAACGCACCGCATATTCGCGACGGTCCGCCAGTTCCACGAAGGCGCGATGGCCCAGATAGGCCCAGGGCGAGGCATGGGTGTAATAGTAGTCGATGACGCGTTGCATGAAAGCTCACGATCTTGCGGGACGGGTGGCGTACCCTGCGACGGGTTTCGGTGACGATCAAGTCTTCTCGAGTGTTTCCAGCAATGCCGTCAGCGTGTCGATCGTGTCCGCCTCCCCGGCTGGCTTGTCCCACCTGAGACGGGCAATCCGTGGAAAGCGCATTGCAAGCCCCGACTTGTGGCGCTGCGAGCGCGCGAGCCCTTCGAACGCGACCTCCAGGACGAGCGCGGCCCCCGCGTCGTGCCGCACCTCGCGCACGGGACCAAAGCGGTTCACGGTGTTGGCTCGCACGAACCTGTCGATTTCCCGCAGCTCCTCGTCGGTGAACCCGAAATAGGCCTTGCCCACCGGCACCAGTTCGCGTCCCGCGTCGCCCTCGCGCCAGACACCGAACGTATAGTCGGAAAAGAACGACGACCGCTTGCCGTGCCCGCGCTGTGCGTACATCCGCACGGCATCGACCCGGTAGGGATCGCGCTTCCACTTGAACCATTCGCCGCGCGGACGGCCGGGCACATAAGGCGCGTCCCGGCGTTTCAGCATCACGCCCTCGATGGCCGCGACGTCGGCTCCGGCGTAGAACTCGCGCGGGTCGTTGCGCGCCCGTTCAACTGCCTGCCAGTCCGCCGGATCAAGGATCGGCGAAAGGTCGAGGCGGGGATGCGCCTTGCGTGAGACGAAGGCCTCGAGACGCGCCCGGCGCACACGGAAGGGCTCTCCGCGCAGGTCCTCGCCATCGAGCGCCAGAAGGTCATAGGCCCGGATCGCCACCGGATGGGAGTGCATCAGCCGCGCCGAGACGGTCTTGCGGTTGAGCCGTTGCTGAAGAGCGTTGAAGGAGCGCACGACGCCGTCTTCCATCACAAGCAGTTCACCGTCTATGGCGGCGTCGAAATCGAGTGTCTCCATGAGGTCGGGAAAGGCGGGGGAGATATCCTCGCCCGTGCGCGAGAACAGCCGCGCGACCCGGCGGCCCGAACTGTCGTGGCCGGAGACGGCCTGCACACGGATGCCGTCCCATTTCCATTCGACCGCGAAGTCGGAAAGCGAGAGCGCCTGACGGTCGCGCTCTTCCAGAGGATGGGCGAGCATGACCGGGCGAAACGGCGCGGGATCATCGTTCTCGGGCCTGGGTCCGCGCCCCTCGGCCCAGGCGAACAGCGCCTCGTAGGGCGGGGATTGCGCGTGCCAGACCTCCTCGATCTCGTCAGGTGTCAGCGGACCGAGTGCGGCAACCGCCGTCTTTGCCAGACGCGCCGACACGCCGACGCGCAGGCCCCCGGTCACCAGCTTGAGCAACGCCCAGCGCCCTGTCTCGTCGAGTTGGTCGAGCCAGCCGGACATGAGGCCGGGCGCCTCGCCGCGCCCCGCCGTCTCCAGTCGCTCCACCACCTGCGAAAGAGAAAGCGCGTGCGTCGGCGCGCGCGCTTCGTCCGAAGGCGCCTCTCCGGCCCGCGGCCAGATCAGCGCGATGGTCTCCGAGAGGTCGCCGACGAAATCATAGGAAAGCTCGAAGAGGTGGGGATCCACGCGTTCGGCGACCAAGGCGCGCAGCATCGCCGGCCTTGCATTGCGAAACTTCAGGCCTCCCGTCAGCGCCGCCAGCGCCAGCCCGCGCTCCGGATCGGGAACGCGGGCAAAATGATCGGCCAGAAGCGTCAGCTTCGCGCTCCGTCTCGGCTCGTGAGACAGCCGGTCGAGGAGGCTTGCGAAACGCTGCATGGAACCGTCGAGCCGCTCAGGGCTCGTTGACGATCATGGCGATGGACCAGTCGGTCCCCGCATAGATCAGGTGGTAATGGCAGGTGAACTCGAACACCGGTTCGCCGTCGGCAGTGCTCTGGGTCCAGGCCAGTGTCACCAGACCCGCATCCCCTTCCACGTGGCCGGACACCACCTCGTACTCGGAGTTGACGACGCCTTCCTGGTCGAGGGCGGACAGGAGCTTGTCGATGTTCTCCAGCAACTCCTCCTCGTCGACGAAAACGTTGCCCTTGCCGAATTGCCAGATGACCGCCGGATAGGAAAAGCAGTCGGCAATCGCATCGGCATCGAAATCATCGAAGGCGCTGCGATAGTCGTCGAAGAGCTGGAGCACCGCGTCCTCGAGCGCTTCCGCCGACGCCATGTCGTCCGCCTGCGATCGGGCACCGTTCTCGCCGAAGGAACCGTTGCGGTCGTCGGAGCCGAAGTCAGCCATTGCACTTCTCCCTGAAACATCGTCCGGCAATGCGCCGGACCGGTACGGCAGCGCCGTCACATCGCCCAGAGGATCACCGCCCCCTGCCCCTGTCCAGAGGTCATCCGGCTTTACCACCGGTGAGTTGCCCGCCCCCGGTCTGCCCCTGATCCACCGGAGCGGCGGTTTCGTCATCCTCGCGCTCTCCCTCACCATAGCCGATGAGGTTCAAGGGCCTGGCTGAGAGCCCCTGCTGGCGGCACCAGTGCACCAGCGCGTCCTCCGCGCCGTGGGTCACCCAGATCTCGCCCGCACCGGTTTCCCGCACGCTACGGCACAGATCGTCCCAGTCGCAGTGGTCCGAGATGACCAGCGGCAACTCGGCACCGCGCTGCCGGGCGCGGGCGCGCACCCTCACCCAGCCGCTGGCAACCGCCGTCACCGGATCCCCGAAGCGGCGCGCCCATCGGTCGGCGAGTTGGCCTGGCGGGCACAGGACGATCTCGCCGGCAAGTTCCTTTCCCCTCCCCCCGACGGGTTCCAGTGGTCCGAGGTCGATCCCTTCCGCCTGGTAGAACGCGCAAAGGCGCTCCAGCGCCCCATGCAGGTAGATCGGTCGCTCATGGCCGGCTTTGCGCAATTCCGCGATCACCCTTTGCGCCTTGCCCAGTGCATAGGCCCCCACCAGATGGGTGCGGTCGGGAAACAGGGACAGCGAGGCAAGCAGCTTCGCGCATTCGGTTTCGGCGGGAGGATGGCGGAACACCGGCAGTCCGAAGGTCGCCTCGGTGATGAAGACGTCGCAAGGCACAAGTTCAAAGGGCGCGCAGGTGGGGTCGGACTGGCGCTTGTAGTCGCCGGAGACGACGACGCGGAGTCCACCCTGGTGGATCGCGATCTGCATGGAGCCGAGAACGTGACCGGCGGGATGGAAGGACACGTGCACCTCGCCAATCCGCACGGTCTCGCCGGGACGCGCCTCCTGCGTCGACCCCGCGAACTCTTCGCCGTAGCGGATCCCCATGATGGCCAGCGTCTCGCGCGAGGCCAGCACCGCGCCATGTCCGGCACGCGCGTGATCCGCATGACCGTGGGTGACGAGCGCACGCGGGACCGGTCGCAGCGGATCGATATGGAACCCGCCGGCGGGGCAGTAAAGCCCTGCCTCCGTCAGCGTGAGAATGTCGCTGCCGGACGTGGCAGGGCGGGCCTTCGCCGCCGCGCGTGCCCTCTTGTCAGATGTGCTGGCCGCCATTGATGTGGATCTCGCTGCCGGTCACGTAGGACGCCTGTCGGCTGGCCAGGAAGTGTACCACTTCCGCCACTTCCTCGGGGCGCCCGAGGCGTTTCATGGGCACCTGGGTCTCCACGACCTGCTCGGTGCCGGCGGACAGGATCGCCGTCTCGATCTCGCCGGGCACAACCGCGTTAACGCGCACGTCGTAGCGTGCAAGCTCATGGGCGAGTTCCCTAGTTAGCGCCGACAGGGCCGCCTTGGACACCGCATAAGCCGCCCCGGCGAAGGGATGGACGCGGAACCCCGCGATGGAGGTGACATTCACCACGGCACCCCTGGCCGCCTTCAATTCTTCCAGCAACTGCTGACACAGCAGCAGCGGCGCGATGAGATTGACCTGCTGAACAGTCTGCAACGTCTCCAGAGTGGTCTCCAGAGCCCCGAGCCGGGAACCGTCCTCTCCCTTCGGCGAGATTCCGGCGTTGTTGACCAGCGCGGTCAAGGGGCGTCCGGCGAGCATCGCCTTGAGCTCGTCCGCCGCCTCGTGCACGGAGGCCGGGTCGGCAAGATCCGTCGTGATGTGATGGACGATGCCCTCCGCCCAGGGGCAGACCCTGGAAAAGGGGGTACGGGCGAGCGTGATGACGTCCCAGCCCTCACGGTAGAACAGGCGGACGATCGCGTGGCCGATGCCCCGGCTCGCACCGGTCACCGCAACCACCGGCTTGCCGGTCTCCGGCGCCGTGCCGCCGCCCCCCTCAACCGCCATTGTCGACATTACCGCCTACTCCTGGTTCGCCGCCACGGCCCTGCCATCACCTTGCGGGGACGATCATGCTCGCATGAAACACCCTTGTTACATCGGGCAGGTTGCCGTGCTGCGCAAGTCCGGCAAGATGACGCGTCCCGGATTCATAAATCCGTCTCGCAAAAGCGCGAAAAGTGCCCGAGCAGATGTCTTTCCGCCCGTCCGTGGAGGATTTTCCAGATGAGCGACCTTCCCGCTTCCGACCGCTCCATCAAACGCGTGGCGCTGATCGCGCATAAGGACTTCCTGGCGCTCTCGCCCGGGCAGACCTGCCGCGAGGCCCTTGGCGAGCTGGCCCGGGCCGGACACTCCCATGCGCTCGTCGTTGCAGGCGACGGCACGCCGGCCGGGCTGTTCGGCTTCGCGCAGGGGCACCAGGCCAGGGACGGTTCACCGGTGGAAGCGGCGATGACGCCGGTGGTCCACATGGCGCGCGCCGACGATGCCGCGATGGGACTTGCCCAGGAGATGACGGAAAGCCGGCAGCCGGTCGCGGCAATTGTCGATGACCACGGCAAGGTGACGGCCGTCGTCCACCTCGAGGACGCGCAGCGTCATCTCATCGACGAGCTTCAGGACGACGCGGACCGCTTCGCCGGCCTCACCGGCGAGCCCGTGGACGACTATTTCCAGCACACGATCTGGTCGGACTTCAGGCGCCGGATCCCGTGGGTGCTCGGGCTCGCGGTCGCGGGCCTTGCCGCCGGCTATGTGGTGCACGTCTACGAACACGCGCTCGACGCGCTCGTCATCCTGGCTCTCTACATGCCCATGGTGGCCGATACCGGCGGCAATGTCGGGACACAGTCATCGAGCCTTGTCACCCGCGCAATCGCGGCCGGACACATCTCCATGCGCTCCGCGGGCTCGGTCTTGTGGCGCGAGGCGGGGGTCTCCATTCTCGTCGCCGCGGTGCTCTTCGCATTCGCCTTCCTGAAGGTCGTCCTGATCTCCAACGCGGCCGACGTGCCCGAGGGGCTGACACTGGACCGGATCGGCCTCGCCATTGCCATTGCCCTTTCGGTGCAGGTCATCACGGCAACGCTCATCGGCGCACTTCTTCCCCTTGGAGCAATCGCGGTGAAACAGGATCCCGCCGTGGTTTCGGGACCGGCGCTCACCACGATCGTCGATCTGACCGGGCTTCTTCTCTATTTCACGATCACCACCTGGCTGCTCGGCATCCCCTTCGTTCATGACTGAGCGACGCGAAGGCGGCTCGACGGCGCGCGTTGATCGGCCTATGTCTCGGATCCGATGGACGCCGCCAAAGACTCCTTTCTGCCCGAGACCTTCTCGACCTGGTTCGCCGCACGGGGTTGGGCCCCGCGTCCGCACCAGATCGAACTGGTGCGTCTGGCGCGGGAACGCGCGTCGGCACTGCTCATCGCCCCGACCGGTGCCGGCAAGACGCTCGCCGGCTTCCTGCCCAGCCTGATCGCGCTTTCCGCACGCGGGAAACGCAAGCCCGGAACTCCGGCGCCCCGCCACGTCCATACGCTTTATGTCTCACCGCTGAAGGCGCTTGCGGTCGACATCGCGCGAAACCTGGAGCGTCCTGTCGCGGAGATGGGGCTTCCCGTCACCGTCGAGACGCGCACGGGCGACACGCCGACCCACAAGCGCCAGCGCCAGAAACAGGCACCGCCCGACATTCTCCTGACGACGCCGGAGCAGATCGCCCTGCTTCTCTCCGATCCCCAGGGCCGCGAGATGCTGTCGGGCGTCGACACGGTGATCCTCGACGAGTTGCATGCTCTGGTCACCTCCAAGCGTGGCGACCTTCTGGCGCTCGGACTTGCCGCGCTGCGCCGGCTCTCGCCCGACCTTCGCGCCATCGGACTGTCGGCGACGGTGGCCAACCCCGACGACCTGCGCGCCTGGCTCGTGTCACAGGAGGACGGGGACAGGCAGCTTGCGGAACTCGTCCGGGTCGCGGGCGGGGCAACGCCCGACATTTCCATTCTCGACACGGCCGAACGCCTGCCGTGGTCGGGACATTCCGCGCGCCATGCGGTCGGCGACGTCTACGAGCTCATCAAGGCGAACCGCATGAGCCTCGTCTTCGTGAACACCCGCTCCCAGGCCGAGATGCTGTTCCAGAACCTGTGGCACGCGAACGAGGACAACCTGCCCATCGCCCTGCATCACGGCTCGCTCGACGTCGGCCAGCGGCGCAAGGTCGAGGCGGCCATGGCCGAGGGCCGGCTCAAGGCGATCGTCTGCACCTCCTCGCTCGATCTCGGCATCGACTGGGGCGACGTGGATCTCGTCATCCAGGTCGGGGCGCCGAAGGGCGCAAGCCGCCTCGCCCAGCGCATCGGCCGGTCCAACCACCGCATGGACGATCCCTCGCGCGCCGTCCTGGTGCCGGCGAACCGGTTCGAGGTCCTGGAGTGCCAGGCGGCGCTCGCGGCCTCGCGCGTCGGCGCGCAGGACACGCCCCCCTTGCGCGAGGGCGCGCTGGACGTTCTCGCCCAGCACGTGCTGGGCGTTGCCTGCGCGGGACCGTTTTCGCCGGACGCGCTCTTTGGTGAGGTCCGGTCCTCGGAAGCCTATCGGAGCCTCACCCGGCACCAGTTCGACCGGGTGGTCGATTTCGTCGCGACCGGGGGGTATGCCCTGTCCACCTACGAGCGCTATGCCCGCCTGAAGCCGGCTGGCGACGGTCTGCTGCGCCTGTCGCATCCCAGGATCGCCCAGCAGTACCGGTTGAACGTGGGCACCATCGTCGAGGCCCCCATGCTCAGGGTACGGCTGCAGCGGGCCCGCGCCGACGGGCGGCGGGCTGCGGTTGGACGTGGCGGGCGGGTGCTCGGCCAGATCGAGGAGTGGTTCGTCGAGCAACTCGCCCCCGGCGACACCTTCCTGTTCTCGGGTGAGATCCTGCGCTTCGAGGGCCTGGCGGAGAACGAGGCCATCGTCTCGCGCGCCCGCGCCGAGGCACCCAGGATCCCCTCCTACCAGGGCGGCAAGTTTCCGCTTTCCACCTATCTGGCGGAAGGGGAGCGGGCGATGCTCGCCGATCCCGCCGGCTGGTCCGCCCTGCCCGGCCAGGTCCGCGACTGGCTCGAGCTGCAACGCCTCAACTCGCGCCTGCCCGACCGCGACGGACTGCTGGTGGAGACTTTCCCCCGCTCGGGAAAACACTATCTGGTCTGCTATCCCTTCGACGGTCGGCTTGCCCATCAGACGCTGGGAATGCTGCTGACCCGCCGGCTCGAGCGCGCCGGCCTGCATCCGCTCGGGTTCGTCGCCAACGACTATGCGCTTGCCGTGTGGGGGCTGAGCGACCTGGGAGCCGAGGCGGAAAGCGGGCGGCTCTCGCTCGACGCGCTGTTCGACGAGGACATGCTGGGGGACGACCTCGACGCCTGGCTTGCCGAGTCGAGCCTCATGAAGCGCACGTTCAGGAGTTGTGCCGTGATCGCCGGACTGATCGAGCGCCGCCATCCGGGCAAGGAGAAGACCGGACGGCAGGTGACCGTCTCCTCGGATCTCATCTACGACGTGCTGCGACGGCACGAGCCCGGTCACATCCTTCTGGAGGCAACCTGGGCGGACGCCGCGTCGGGACTTCTGGATATCTCGCGCCTGGGGCAACTTCTTGCCCGAATACGCGGTCGAATCGCGCATACTCGTTTGGCGCGAATCTCTCCGCTCGCCGTCCCGGTGATGCTGGAGATCGGCAAGGAACCCGTCTTCGGCGCGGCGCAGGAAGCGCTGCTGGCCGATGCAGCGGAGGATCTGGTCAGGGAGGCAATGGGGTGAGACCTTTCACGGCCGAAATCGAGACGCGGCGCGTCGCGCCGGTCTGGCACGACATCGCCATCGCCGGGGAGCTTGTCGGCCTGCACGACAGCGGGGCGCTCTGGTGGCCGGACGAGAACACGCTCATCGTTTCGGACCTGCATTTCGAGAAAGCCTCGAGCTACGCCCGGCGCGGCGTCATGCTGCCGCCCTACGACACCGCCGCGACGCTGGAAAAGCTCGCCGAGGTGATCGACGCCTTCCAACCCTCGCGTGTCGTGGCGCTCGGCGACAGCTTCCATGACGCCGACGGCTCCGACCGCCTTCCCGCCGCCTATCGCGCCATGCTCACCACGCTGCAACTCGGGCGCGAGTGGGTCTGGATCACCGGCAACCACGATCCGGTCGCGCCGGTTCTCCTGTGCGGCGAGACCCATGCCGAGATCGCCATCGGCAACCTCGTCTTCCGGCACGAGCCCGACGCGAACGCGGCGCCCGGCGAGATCTCCGGCCACCTTCACCCTTGCGCGCGCATCCGGCGCTATGGCCGCTCGGTCCGCCGTCCGTGCTTCGCAACCGACGGAAACCGGCTCGTGCTCACTGATTGGTTAGAAGCGAGAGGGTAATCAGTGGGAAAAGTAATTGCTTGCAGATAAGTACCTCCTCCTGAATTTCCGGAAGCACCTGATGCCGTGCGTGCTAAAGCCCAAAGCAATTCTTTATTCCCTTCATTGGCTATGGCGAAAACATCCTTATAATTTTGCAATAAGTCATATTTACCCATATCTATAATTGCTTGAGACAATTCAACCACTTTTTGCCACTGCTTAGTATTCAAATAGAATTTACACAAAATCCCCATTGCTGCACCTTTACTGGCTCTACCATATTCAACAGGCTCGTCGGGGAGTGACTGAATAGCCTGTAACATATCTTTCTCGATTTGCATTTTCATTTCATCATCCGTTGCCTTTGCAAGCTCCGGATTGTCGAGAGTGGATGTTCGTAGAGGTACCGGGCCAAACAGATCGTAAAGTACAACATAACACCACCCTCTTATAAATGTAGCTTCGGCTCTCACCAATTTTTTAAATGGATCCGTTTCCTCCCCCACATTTTCCAAAAGCGTATTTGCATCTCTAATTCCCTGATAACAGGCGTTCCAGCTTGTTCCCAGATCATGATGGTTACTTGCCCAGGTAAAGGACCGTAACGGATTAAGACGTGCGGCTATCGCCCCTCCCTCGTTCCAGTTTTCGCCTGAACACATTGCAGATGCATAAAATCTTGTAAGTCCTCCGGAATAGTAACGTAATTGTGCGCTGGAATATGCATTATACAAGGTTGACATTATAATTTCCTCGCTATTTGATTGAGGATCTAATTCGGAATAAACATTAGCATCCAATAAATCAGTACAACTGGTGGTGTGCATAAATACAACGACCACGAGTATTATCTTCAATATGTATTTTTTCATTTCTTATGTTTATTTTCGCGTGTTAAATTTTAAAAACTAAATCTGGCTCCGAAAGACCATGTCTGAGCTGGTGGATACCCACTAATATCAATTCGCGTACTTCCTCCTCCATTCGCATTTGCCTCTGGATCTGAGCCAATATAATTCGAAATTGTAAGTAAGTTTTGTCCAGTTATAAAAACTTTGGCAGAACTCATAAACTTAATTCGGGAAACCGGAATATCATAGCTGAGTTGCACATTTTTAAGACGAATAAAGGAAGCATCTTGTACCGTAAGCGAGTTTGTTGTTCGATTACCGCCGTAGTCGTCGGGAAATACTCCTGAAGGCCATTTCGCATTAGTATTTTCCGGGGTCCATCGATCCAATGCAGTTGTTGTAATCCTATTTCTTCTAAAGTTTTTAGGGTATAAACTTTCAACCAGGTTCTGATTAATCAAATCAGCACCATATTGTCCCTGAATAAATATGTCGAATTGAAAACGATCGTAGGAGATGGTGTTCTGCAATCCAAAAATAAAATCGGCATAAGGTTTTCCAATAATTTGTAAATCTTTCGTATCAATTTTCTTATCACCGTTGACATCTTCAAATTTGGGGTGTCCTGGAAGTGCATCTGGTTGCGCTGACCCTGCTATATCATCTCCTTCTTGAAAAAGTCCAAGAACCTGATACCCATAATAAGCATTTAGTGGCTCGCCTTCCCTGATAATTGAATACCTGCCAACTACATCATTTAATCCACCGAGGCTTTCTACCCGATTCTTAACACTGGTGAAATTTAACGAAGAACTCCATTCCAATCGATTTGTCTTTATATTAATCGTATTTAGAAGAAATTCGATTCCTGTGTTTTTCATTTTCCCGATGTTTGCTCTGCGGGATCCAAAACCGGTGGATTGTGGCATGGGTAGGTTATATAACATGTCTTTCGTGTATTTAATAAAGTAGTCACCAGTAAAACTAATTCTACCGTCTAAGAAAGCCACATCTAATCCTATATCTGTTTGTTCGGTTGTTTCCCATTTCAAATCAGGATTGGCCACACGTGAAGGTTCTATGCCTCGAACAATTGAGTTGTTAACCACTGCGTAACTATCACCTGGACTTAAAGTTGTTAGAAACTCGTAATTCCCAATTGATTCGTTCCCAATCTGTCCCCAACTTGCTCTTAGTTTTAAATTGTAAAATAAATCAGAAATAAAATCTTCTTCTGACAGCTTCCATGCTCCGGCAAAAGATGGGAAATAACCGTATTGGTTATTCTTCCCAAATCGAGAAGAGCCATCTGCGCGGAACGACGCTGTAAGCAAGTATTTATTATCGATTGAATAATTCACTCTGGCGAGATAAGACAGCAATTTATTTTCACTTCGACCGCTGTATAACATGTCATTATCGGTATTACCCAATGAAAAATTATTGGTAAGCAAATCATCTGCCGGGAATCCGCTGATATCGCCAACAAAATGCCTTGAAGAGAAACTTTGATAAGTAGTACCTCCAAGTACAGTAAGGTTATTATTCTGTCCTACTGACTTATTATAGGTCATCGTATATTCGAGAAGTACATTTGAACGCTCTAGTGTTGCAATATTTGCTAGACCCCCCGCCCCTGAACCATGGAAAGTCAGCCTGGAATTATAGATATCTCTTCTGGAAGTAGCGCGATCAGTCCCAAAATTTAATTTGGCTTGTAAATTATTAGCAACATTATACTCAACATAAGCTGTCCCAAATGTTCTATTGGTGACACTTTTGCTAGAAATACCTTTGATTAACCTAACCGGATTTTGTACTGTTAGGTTAGAAGAGATCGTTAACTCTCCATTTTCATCGTAAACAGGTTCAGTTGGATCATACAGCAGGGCTGCATAAAGCGGTCCTCCCCCTTCATTATCGCCGCTATTATCAATGCTATTATTGTCATTAATTAAACTGGTATTTAAATTAATCCCAATTTTGGCCCTCTCGCCAATCTTATGCTCTAAATTGACTCGACCAATGTATTTCTCAATGCCTGTATTTTTAATTACACCTTCCTGATTAAAATAATTTAAGGAAGCAAAGAAGGTTGTATTATCATCACCTGCTGTTGCTGAAAGATTATGCTCTTGAATAAGAGCTGTCCTGAATATTTGATCTTGCCAATCTGTTCCTTCAATACTTGCCACGTCTGACGGCGAAAAAACTGTTCCTTTACCCTCGGCCACTGAGAGTTCGTTAATAACTTGCATATATTCCTGAGAGGTCAGCAAATCATACCTATCTTTAACTGACTGTACTCCAAGGTTGGTGTTATAACTGACAGTTGTTTTTCCTTGTTTTCCTCTTTTTGTCGTGATAAGGATTACTCCGTTTGAGCCTCTTGCCCCATAGATTGCAGTAGCGCTCGCATCTTTAAGTATTTCTATTGATGCAATATCGTTGGGATTAAGAGAGTTTAATGGATTTCTTGCTTGATTCTTTCCAATATTCGCAGCTCCTCCACCAGAAAACATTCCGCTATTATCAACCGGTAAGCCATCGATAACGTAAAGCGGATCATTGCCTGCATTTACAGAAGACACACCACGAATACGTACTGAAATTCCACCACCTGGTTCCGCACTATATTGAGAAATTTGGACTCCTGCTACTTTTCCGGCCACCAATTGCTCCATTGAACCGTTAACTCCGGCGTTAAAATCATCCTCTTTTATGGCTGAAACAGCTCCCGTTAAATCACTTTTCTTAATTACACCATATCCAACTGCCACCACCTCTTCAATACCAATGGCATCCTCTTTCATGGTTACATTGATTAGCGTGTTCTTCGTAACCGGAACTTCTTCCGTTCTCATCCCCACAAAAGAAAAAACTAAAACCCCTTCTGCAGGAACACCATCAATCGTATAATTTCCATCATAGTCCGTAATTGTTCCCTGGGTAGTCCCTTTTATAAGTACAGTTACACCCGGAAGCGGTTGACCAGATGAATCAGTTATTTTCCCACTTACTTTTTGAGATTGACTAGTCAAACTTCCTAATTCTGATTTTTGTGATTTATGAATAATAATCAGCTTGTTATTGACGGTGTAACTTAAGCCTGTTTGATCCATCAGGTAATTCATAATCTCATCAACAGGCTTATTTTTGACATCGAGCGTTACTTCCTTACTTAAATCAACTTCCCGATTATTGTAGAAAAAGGAAAACTCTGACTGATCTTCAATTTGGCCCAAGACTTGCTCTATAGACATGTTTTGCCCGGACACACTGAGTTTTGTTTTTTGAGCATAGGTTGCTGCAGACACCTGCATAAACACCGCCAATAAAAACAAACAGGTTAGTTTCATAATTCGATAAATTTTGAGAAAGTCATCCCGCAGACCATACTCCCTCCTGGTTCGCTTTTTTTTCATAAATTTGAAATGTTTAGACAATTATTAATTTGATTGTTTTTAAGGCTGGATGTTGTGGCGACATTCAGCCTTACCTTTTTTACATAGGCCGGTAGTTTAATTCAAATTCTCGCACTCCCAACTTTTGATAATCAATGGGTGAAGTAATTTTCAACGCATCCAGAACTTGCCAAATCGTCTCCTGATTTCTAAAACTTCCGGAGTAGACCATTGAGTCCAGCTCACTGGATTGATAGGTCAGACTTACATCATACCAGCGTTCCAAGCGCTTAATTAAATCTGAAAATGGGATCTCGTCAAACATAAACTCCCCATTAACCCAAGCTAAGTCGGCATCAATTCGAACTTTTTCACGAATTGGCTCCATCGTTTTTTGATCAAAACTGACCTTTTCGCCTGGAGTCAAATGAACTACTTGCTTGTTTATGGTTGACAACTGCACGCTTCCTTCGTATAGCGCTGTGCTAATCTGGCTGTCATCCGCATAACTACTTATATTGAATTTGGTTCCGGTAACGAGAACATCAAACTTTGGGGTTTCTACCGTAAAGGGGTGTTTTTTATCTGACTTAACTTCGAAATAAGCTTCCCCAACTAAACGGACGACCCGATTCTTACTTGAAAAGTCAGGGCTAATATCTAAACGGCTGTCCGAGTTCAGCTTCACTTTGGTACCATCAGCTAACGTTAATTCAGAACGAGAACCTGCCGGAACATAAAATGATTCCAACTGTTGAATGCCTTTTGAAGGTAATCCAGAAGGTAAAAGTCCCCCCAGTAGCAAGCCAATAACTAAAATAGCCGCTGCAGAAACAGCATACACCCAAGCTCCAATTTTACGTTGTGATTGAGAACGAACTTGCCCTTTGTAAAATTTCAAAAGCTCGTCATTGGTAGTAGCTTTCGTTCTATATCCAGCATCCCACGTATCTTTCAGTTCCAAAAACTGTTTCTTATTCTTTGGATCCGCATTGACCCACTGTAATAAAAGGACTTCATCTTCATTCGAAAAATTACCATTCAAATAGCGGGCAATTAATTCATCATATTTGCTTATTTCAGTCATAGTCTTGTGCCTTTTCCTTGAGGCTTTTACTATAACACAACCAAAAACCGAAAACTACGTCAAAAAAAATCAGTTTCTTTTATTTTTTATTGAGGGAGAAGATGGAAAGTAGAATTTTAAATTCTTGTTTTGTCAAATGTTCTCGCAACATTGACAGCCCTCTAAAAAGCTGGGTTTCAACCGTACGAAGTGGAATTTGGAGTTGTTCTGCAATCTCCTTGTTTTTCAGCCCCTCAAATCGACTTAACTCAATCACTTCCCGATATTTGGTAGGTAAAGCTGCAATAGCTCGGTGAATTTTATCAAGACTTTCCTTTTCGATCAACGACTTTTCTCCGCTTGCATAATACTGGAATTCCAATGATTTCAGTTTAACAAATTCATCATGCGTTTGCCTTACTTTTTGATGTTTCAAGAAATTCAAACAAGTATTTCGTGTCGCATTAAACAAATAAGCTTTCAAATGTTCTTCTTCAAAATCAAACTTCTGTTTTTCCCAAATATGAGTAAAAACATCCTGCACAACATCCAATGCGGCCTCTTCATCTAACACAAACTTGTATGCATAGACAACCAATACTTGATGATAATTTCGAAAAATTGAATCAAAGTCAGACATAAGCTGCTTTTTTTTAGCCCCGCCAATTTAATCAAATCGGGATACAACAGAAAAAGATTTATCATGTCGATTGAAAATAAGCCTCTTCTCAAGCCTTAATGCTCAGTACATACTTATGGGAAAAGAAAGCAAGAATTATGAATTTTAAAATTTTCAGAACCTGAGCAATAACCATGTTTCTTTTGAAGAAACTATTGTACTTTTGATTCAAAACCTGCGGGAAGGTCAATAGACTGACTTCAAGGGAAGAACATCAAATTTAAGTACTTTACAGGAAGCATGCCTTTCTTTTTCGTGTTTGCTGAATGTGCAATGACTTTTCTTTCCTGCGTTCCCGCGCAAACCAAAAATCATGAATGCTGAAAAGCGCCTGGGCTTTATTGGAATTATTATTGAAGACCGCGACCAATGTTCTGCGGCTGTAAACGAACTACTAAGCGAACATGCCGACCATATCCTGGCAAGAACCGGCATCCCAAGAGTCAAAGGATCAACTTCGGTGATTACCTTGGTGGTAGATACCACTACGGATGAACTGGGAAAACTAACCGGGCGCCTCGGAGCTATTCAGGGAGTTCAAGTAAAATCAGGACTAGCTAAAAAATAAAACCATGGAAACAGCAACTCAATCATTCATTCGGGAACAAGAAATACAGGAAATCCTCGAAAAACACACTCATCCAAACAACCAGCAAGTACAGGATGTTTTAAGCAAAGCTGCTGAGATGAAAGGGCTGAACCTGCAGGAAGTAGCCGTACTTACGGGGATCAACGATCATGCTCAGCTTGAACAACTGTTTCAAACGGCCAACCAAATCAAAGACACCATTTATGGAAAACGGCTGGTAATTTTTGCACCACTTTACATTTCAAACCTGTGTGCCAATGAATGTACCTACTGTGCTTTTCGGGCCAAAAACAAAGCGATTGTTCGTCGTTCGCTAACTCAACCCGAAATTATCCACGAAACTGAAGCCTTGATCAAACAGGGACATAAGCGGGTGCTGTTAGTTGCCGGCGAATCCTATCCACGCCAAGGATTTCAATATGTTTTGGATTCCATCAGATCTGTTTACGAAGCCAAGCTTAATGATGCTGAAATCCGCCGGGTCAATGTCAATGTTGCACCACTGACAACCGAAGAATTCAAATTATTGAAAGCTGAGAAAATTGGCACTTACCAGATTTTTCAGGAAACTTACCATCGCGAGACTTACAAAAAAGTACACATTGGTGGTAAAAAAATGAACTACGATTGGCGGCTCTCCTCCATACATCGAGCTATGGAAGCCGGCATTGATGATGTTGGAATCGGCGTTCTTTTTGGCTTGAATGATTATCGATTTGAATTGTTAGCCTTGATGCAACATATTGCTGAATTGGAGCAAGTTTTTGGCGTTGGCCCACATACCATAAGCGTTCCACGCATGGAACCAGCCACCGGATCTGACATGGCTTCACATCCTCCGTTCCCGGTTAGCGACCTGGAGTTCCGCAAGATTGTAGCTATTCTACGCCTGGCTGTTCCCTATACAGGTATTATCATGTCGACTCGGGAAACCGCCAAGATGCGTCGGGAAACATTTGCCTTGGGCGTATCCCAAATATCAGCTGGCAGCCGAACCAATCCGGGAGGCTATGAAGAAGAAGTTGAAGATGAAGTTTCCGGACAATTCAGTCTGGGAGATCATCGTCCTTTGGATGAAGTGATTCGTGATGTCGCAGAAATGGGCTACATTCCTTCGTTCTGCACCGGCTGTTACCGACTGGGACGCACCGGCCAGGATTTTATGGATCTAGCCAAGCCCGGAGCAATAAAAGCACACTGTGGCCCCAATGCCCTCTCAAGTTTTATGGAATACCTGAACAACTATGCCACGCCTAAAACATTCGAAGTAGGCAAGCAACTGGTAGAACAAACCATTGCTGGGATGCAAGGAGTACCAGCTGATCGAGCTAGAAAACTGGTTGACCGTGTAAACAATGGGCAAAGTGATGTTTTCTGTTAAGAGTGATTCGAAGC
>JBNNDZ010000041.1:0-6591 GCA_050285865.1 Puniceicoccales bacterium | reverse complement strand
GCTCGCTCGTCTTTTAATTGAATGTGGAGACCTACACCACGCTTAGAAGCGAGTTCTAAACATTTAGAGCAGCTTAACGCTAAGACCTTCCTCTCGAGTTGCTCGGGAACAAACTACCCCTAAAAGCGAAAACGCCCTCTCCGAAGAGAAGGCGTTTCCTGAAATTGAAGGCGGGCGGCCTACCCCTAAACCGCCCGCCATTGTTTTCTACTTTATCTCGTTGCTTGTTACCCCATCTCCCGTAGGAGAAAGTTATGCCCCAAACAGTAGCTTTCGACGTGCCAATGTCAAAGACTTTTTTCGGAAATATGCATTTTTCTTTAATTTCTCTGTTTTTAAGTCGAACGTTTGAGTTCATAAGGGAGGCTAAGGCCTGTCTACAAGCGGGAAAGCGGGCCGAAGAACAAAAGTATGCAAGGTAGCACTGATCCATTGCCAAACGGGTTGGATAGTGACATATTATGGGCGTGAGTTCAAAAAAACAGTGCAGTGTCTGCGGTCAGACCGCGAAAGTTTTCGTCACACTGGTCAAAACCGGTCATGTTTCGCACAGCTCTTACTGTGTTCACCATGCCGACGAGCTCGGACTACTGGGCGATGGTGCTTACGCGTTACTGGATTCCGGCGAGACAAAGGGCACAACCGATCATGATGCGAACTGCTGCCCTGGCTGCGGCTTTGGTCTACGTGATTGGAAACGCACGGGCCGCTTTGGCTGCGCTGAGTGCTATGATGCCTTTGCCGATAAGATCCGTCCGGCGCTTGAGCGATTGCACACGGATACGGTTCACCGTGGTAAAATTCCTAGCGGGGCAGTAAGCCCATCATTGATTAACAACCGTATCCGTGAATTGCGGGCACGGCTAGAATCGGCCGTTAAAGATGAGCGATTTGAGGACGCCGCAGAGGCTCGTGACGAAATGTCTGCCTTGCGCGCCCACGCTATGAAACAATAGTGTTACATATAAAAAAATGGTATAACGGGAGAATAAATCGCGAAAAATTGAACTTAGAGTTGTATTATAGGAGAGACTTACTACTCTAGTTTCGAATTTTCCACTTACTGCCGTTATGATTGAAGGTGTATTTTGGCTTACTTTTTCTATTCTTGCGATCGGATCCGCGTCGCTAGGTTGCTACCTTTTGTTCTCACCGCGTGATGCCTTGGCAGTGCGTTACCAGAACTACATGCTCGCACGGACCATGCGCCCGCTTAAGGACGAGGATTTCCAGAATATGGCATGGATTGTCTGGGGCATGAAAGCAGCCGGTTTTGGTTGCCTGGTTCTGAGCGGCTTGATGATGGTTGGCGTATCGATTCTCCGCTAAGGAAAATCCCAGACAACTTTTGCCGATTAACTTTAGCCCTAGGAATCGGTCGAGGCTTGAGCCTGTTTTGCCAGGATTGATTTTACGTCATCTGCCTGCGTCTTGGTTGAAGCAGAGGCGTCATGCCAAACGAGCTTATTGTCCTTGAATAGGAAAGCTTGTCGGCTGGGAAATCTACCCGCGCGCACTGGCACCCCAAATGCATCTGCTACTGAGCTGTTCTCATCGGCGATCAGCACAAACGGCAATTGATACTTGTTCTTGAAGGCTTTTTGCGACGCGGGTGAGTCGCCACTTACACCGATTACCGTAACTCCGGAATCCGTCAGCTCGGCATAGGCATCACGTAGACTGCAAGATTGTGCAGTGCAACCGGGAGTGTCGGCTTTGGGGTAAAAATAAACCAGCACGTAGGGCTGGCTCGCGAAATCAGCTAAATTTATTGACTGTCCGTCTTGATTGACGACTTGCAACTTCGGCAATGAGGCACCCTGTGTGAGGGGCTCAGCGGAGCAATTAATGCCAACAAAAGTCAGGAATGACGCTAGTGTGGAGACAAACATGCGAAACATTAGGAGAAGCTTAGCTCTTTCTCCCTAATTCGCAATCGCAATCAGACAGTGCCGCGTCCGAGGATGCGGTGAAATAAACTGCGGGCTCCACCCTTGCGTTCGCTTTTCGTAGATTGCGTATAGTCGATCAGGCCGAGTGATTGATTGTTCGCGCGATCATTGCTGGTTTCAACCGGACGCGTAATCACCACATTATTCAGGGCGGACAGGTCGGGACGCTTTCTATTTTGCATGTCTTCCATAATCGTCACTTTCGGGTTTTCCTTCAATTTTATTCCGAATCGGTGATTCCCTATCTCATTCGTTAGCAAAAACCTAGGGCTTTGTTTAATCCCTGTAAAAGCCGCTATAGTGATAGAGAAAGCGCCTGGCACATCTATGTAATCGGTAGCCTGTAGTTTTGTTAAAGTGTTTCCTCCCACTTCACTTAAAAAAGGCGTTAGCTAACTTCCGACTCGCCAGGGCATCTGAAATGCATAGAGTAGCACTAATTTCGTACACACTGCTATCATGTCGAAGTCTGTTATTATTTTGCTCCTCCTGGCCTGCATTGCTGGTATGCTCCGGGCCGATTTGTTCAGCGAAGCTGCGAAAAGCCTAAAAGGTTCCGCGAATGAAGCTGTTGAGAAGGCACAGGATGACGCCAATGAGGCGGCTTCCGGTTCCTTGGCTGAGTCGCTTTCTTCGGCTCAATCGGCTGTAAATCAAGCGACTGCGACACAGAAAATGGTCGCTCAAACAGTGGACGCTTCCAAGCAGTTAGAGTCCATGCTGGGTGACAATCCCGAGCTGAAATCATTGCTGACAAATTCCATGGTATCCTTGGCCCAAGGCCAGGATTTCGCTGCGCTCCAAGACCTTAACTCGCTGATGGATGCCAAGTTGACCCCGGATCAGATGGGTCTGGCCAAGGGTTTGCGTAACGATGTTGAAGTACTCGCGCTCAAGCGCTCGTTGCCACAGAGTGGTCCGGTAACGGCTGCGACGCAGGCCCTCCAGTCGGGTGATTTTACGGCCGCTCAAACGCAGCTGACCCAGGTTATGCAAAATGGTTCACTCACCGATCCGCAAAAGCAGCTCGTGCAGACGATCATGGGTAACCACTCGGGAACGGTCGCCGAAACAGCGGACACCGCCAACGCAATTATACAGCAATAAGCGTCTACTGGATGCCTCCGCGCTGGGCTCAGGCAATTCTTTTTCCATTTCTAGGCATTCTAACGAGTTGCCAAAGGCTCCCAGACAAGCATGCTGGGGAAACACCGCCAACCGTTACGCTTCCGGACTTTTCCCCAGATCGCGCGGAACGCGAGGCGGCTTCATTCGATTATTTGAAAGCCAAACCTGATTTTTCAGAAATAGATATCGTTGCGGTGCCACCCGCGGCGAAGTCCGAATAAGCCACTGCGTGTTATGTCTTTTATCCAGGAAAACCTCTACGGGCTCGTGCTCGCAGGCGGGCGGAGCCGCCGGCTGGGTCGCGATAAAGCAACACTTGTCTACAAGGGACAACTGCAGCTAGACCGCCACATTGGTGTCCTCAAGCGCTTTTGTGAGCAGGTATTCATCTCCGTCCGCGAGGATCAGGAGTATTCGGTCGGTGCCGATCCTATTATCGACCGGATGGGAGAAATCGGCCCTTTAGGCGGACTGCTGTCGGCATTCTTTTATCACCGGGATAAAAGTTGGCTCGTGGTCGGCGTGGATATGCCGTTCGTAAACATGTTTACCATCAAGGAGTTGGTGGAAGCTCGAGACCCGGATAAAAATGCGACCTGTTTCCGCGCCAGAGACGGTGCCCCGGAGCCACTGTGCACAATTTACGAAAATAAGTTCAAAGATGTGCTTCTGAATGCCGCCAAATCCGGTGAACGCTCACCTAAGCGCATTCTTTCAGAACATCAAAGCCTCATCAAAATGGTCGATCCGAAGGACGTGTCCGCACTGGATTGCGTGGTCACAGCCGAGGATTACCTTGCCGCGCAGAGCCGTATGCTCGGTGGACGATAGTTTCCACCCGAGCGGGACAGCCAAGTTTTGCCAGTGTGATGGGGCGGAGGTTTGAGGCCAAGCTTCCCTACTTCTTAGGGCGTGGGCTTACCTGCTGGTATGCCTCACCACTGAGTTAGTAACTGGTTACCTACTTCCATTCTTCGCCGCGGTCTTCAATGGCGGCGGCACGTTCGAGTGCGTGGGCGATTCCTTGGCCGATGAAGTCCATCTTCGCCAATTGGTGGACGCGCTGGCGGCACTCGACGAGTTCGGAATTGGTGAAGATGACGCGGTAAAGTTTGGTCGCCTCGATCAGGGAGATAATGGCAACGTCGCGAGGGCTTGGGATGGCGTCCTTACTCAGCACTGTCATGCGGATACGGGTCTGGACTTCCATTTCCTCCTTACCATCGATGACGGGATAGGTGCGCTCGCCCTTCATCCAAAGAAACTTCTTTTCGCGCTCTTGCAAAATACCCTTGTGGATGAGTGCGCCGAAAATGCGTGGTTCAAACTCAGTTGCTTCTGCAGCAAGTGCCTCAACGGCTTCGATAATCGTCGGCGTTTGATCCAAGCCGTTTAAAATTCGCAACGCTTCGTCGAGCAGCGGGTCGCTGGTCGGCATGTCTTTGAGCATGGTAATGTGCTCTGCATCGGTATCAACTCGATTCAGGAACGCCAACTCCATCAGGAGAGCTCCGGCGACAGCGTAGTCGTAGGCGCGGCGTGAAACGTTCCGGTGCAGGACACCGGATTCGTCATTGAGGGCAAGCAGAGTGATTTCTTCAGCGAAACGGAGCATGCCGGTTTTTCTAAAGACTATGACCAGAGCCGCAAGCGCAATTGCGCATTGTCTCATTCACAAAATTGGTCCGTCTTACGAGACGATGCTCCGGCGCGCACTGCAAGATGGCTTCGCCCACCAAACGTGGATCAAGGCGATTGGGCACACGGTTGCGATTACCGTGTTCTTCATGGCGTACTTCCATGTGGCCGAGAATCCAATGTTCGAGGTGACCACGATGCCGAGTCTGCCACTCGACGACTGGACTCCACTCATTGCCAGCAGCGTATGGATTTACTTCTCGCTGTGGGTTTATATCTGCCTTCCCGCTTCGTTGATGACTACCGGCGTGCTGCTTTGGCAGTATTTTCTCGGGTCGCTGGTATTGGCTGTGGCGGGGTTGTGGATCTTCCTTCTTTGGCCAACGCAGACACCGGACTGGCCGGTGGACTGGAGCCAGCAGCCTGCCGCAATCCGTTTTCTGAAAAATGAAGACCTGAGCCGCAATGCCTGCCCTTCCCTGCATGTGGCCTATGCATTGTTTGCCGGATGCTGGCTCGATATGATGCTTCGTCGCGTTCGTGCTGGTCGCGGTTGGCGCTGGGGTAATGTTTTCTGGGCGCTTGCGATCATCATTTCGACGCTCACCACGAAGCAGCATGTGGTTATCGATTTGGTCTTCGGCGCACTGCTAGGGGGGCTGATTTTTGCTGTAAATAGGAATTGGGTTCGACGGGCTGAATCGTCAACATCTGCACCGCGATGAAGTGGTGGCTGCTATTGCAATGCGTGATTCTCAAGTCGGCAGGCTTGTGGATGGCTTGGAGCACAGGACTGGTAGAGCTGGGCGCAGTGGTTTTCTTTCTTGGCGGCTTCATTACGGTCGGCCATTTGCTGATCCCGCACTGGCAGGGTGCCTGCAGCGTCGCGACGCATTTTGATGGGCCAGGCAAAACGCTCTGGTTGACGATCGATGATGGGCCAGACCCTCAGGACACCCCGCGCATTTTGGAGCTGCTTGCGCAACACCGTGCCAAGGCGACATTTTTCATGATCGGTGAGCGCGCCGCTGCCCATCCGGAGTTGGTTGCCGCCGTGCGTGAGGCAGGTCACGAAATTGCCTGTCATACCCACCGGCACCCCAAGGCATTATTCTGGGCATTGGGAAGTCGGGAAGTTGCCCGCGAACTCGATGACGCCTTGGATGCAATCGAGCTTCAGGGGGGGGACGTGTCCCGCTACCGATCTCCAGTGGGGATTAAGAATTTCTTTCTCGGCAAACGACTCGCTGAGCGTGGGCTTACGTACATCGGCTGGACGATTCGCAGCGGTGATGCGTTGGGTAGAGACGTTACTGCAATCGTTGAGCGTGTGCGCCGTCGTCTGCGTCCTGGCGCCATCATCCTGATGCATGAAGGCGATGGCGTGGCACCGGATGTCCGTGTAAAAGCCATTAAAGCGGTTCTTGAACTGTGCACGCGTGATGGTTATGCGTTTGTTTTGCCGACCGCCCAACAACTTCGGCCGGCCCCGGTTGAAATTTCACCACCACTAACCTCAACGAAGGATCTACTATGCAACTAGGAATGATCGGCCTCGGCCGTATGGGCGCAAATATCGTGCGCCGTCTGATGAAGAATGGGCATGAATGCGTCGTTTTCGATACCAACGCAGACGCGATTGCGGAACTCGAAAAAGAAGGCGCAACGGGTGCCACGACGCTGAAGGAATTTGTCGATAAGCTTTCCAAGCCACGCGCAGCCTGGGTCATGATTCCCGCTGCGATCACCGATAAGGTCGTCAATGAATTGGGCGAACTCATGGAAGAGGGCGACATCATCATTGATGGCGGTAACTCGTATTTCCGTGACGACCGCCGCCGGGCACAAGAGCTTGAGCCACGCGGTATTCACT
>JBNNDZ010000040.1:0-4978 GCA_050285865.1 Puniceicoccales bacterium | reverse complement strand
GTTTTCATTTATTTAACAGTAATCCTCGGGCTACTGGTTCATGGTCCACTTCTGGCTGGCGACAATACTGACTTGCCGCGGGTGTTGATTATTGGTGATTCGATTTCCATTGGTTATACTCCCTACGTGGAGGAGGCGCTTGATGGAAAAGCGGAGGTGATCCATCACCCTGGTAATGCGATGCACACGCGCAATGGTTTAAAGAAGTTGCACCGTTGGCTCGGGGAAGAAAAGTGGGACGTTATTCACTTCAACTGGGGCATGTGGGATTTATGTTATCGTCACCACGATCAACGTATGTCGCAGCAAAACCGGGACAAAGTCAACGGGACCATCACCACGAGCATAGAAGAATATGAAAACAATCTCGATGAACTGGTAACGCGTTTGGAGAAGACCGGTGCTGTTTTAATTTGGGCCAATACGACCGCTGTTCCTGCTGAAGAACCTGGGCGCATCCACGGGGACGATCACCGCTACAATGCCACTGCGGAAGCGGTTATGCGAAAACATGGTGTGCGTATCAATGACTTGAATACGCTGACGCATGCCTTTGAAGGAAAAGAAGCGTTGCCGGTTGATGATGTCCACTACTCTCAGGCTGGCTATCGCGCTATTGGCGAGCAAGTCGCAGTCTTTATCGAAAGTGCCCTGAACGAATCGCGCGCTCGCGATGTCGCGGCAAACTAACCATAACAAGAAAAGGAGAAGACATGGGTAAACCTTACAATTTCATCATTTTGGTTGGTGAGGATGCGGGACGGGCATTGGGTTGCTACGGCGATGTGGATGCAGATACGCCGAACTTGGACCGTTTGGCCAGCGAAGGCTGCCGGTTTGATAACGCCTTTACGACTTCACCTGTGTGTTCACCCAGCCGATCGGCGATGGTGACGGGGATGTATCCATGGTCTTTGGGCACGCATCAACATCGGTCGAAATTGATCAATCCCCCGCGCATTCTTACGCATGAGTTGCGCGATGCTGGCTACTACGTCAATTGGGCCAACAAAACCGACTTTAACTTTACGCCACCGGAAGACTTTGCTGATGCGACGGAAGAGTGGATCGAAGCCTTGGAAACGGAGAGTTTGCCGGATCAGCCATTTTTCCTGTTTCACAACTTTACCGTGACGCATGGCAGTACCATGTGGGGGCCGGGGGAACAGCGATTTGGTGCTCATAATAAAGAGCGCGTTGCGAAAGAGCACTTGCTGGAACCGCATCAGCGGGTTGATCCCGCAACCGTTTACGTTCCTTCTTACCTGCCCGATGAGCCCGAAGTTCGCGACAATATCGCCCGCTTTTACGAAGGACAGTCGATCGGCGATGCTGAGATTGGACGTGTGCTCAAGGCGTTGGATCGTTCCAAATACCGGGATAACACCGTGGTGTTTTATTTTACCGATCATGGGCGCGGACTGATGCGTGAAAAGCGCTGGTGTTATGACGCTGGGCTTCACCTTTCGCTGGTAGTGCGCGCACCCGGACTGACACGCGCTGGGAGCGTGGATGAGTCACTTGTGAGTTGGGTTGATTTGGCTCCGACGATTCTTTCATTGGCAAATTTGCCGATTCCGGAGCGATATCAAGGGCAAGTATTTATGGGGCCGGAGGTAGCCCCGGAGCGTGAATACGTGTTTGGCGGTCGAGATCGTATGGATGAGGCCTACGACCACTGCCGGAGTGTGCGGGATAAGGACTTTCTCTACATTAAAAATTTCTTTCCGCAGATTCCTTACTCTCAAGAGTCTTGGTACATGGAGATTATGGAGACGGTCCAAGTGGCTCGGCGAATGGCGGGAGAGGGAACTCTAGATAAGCATATAGCCAAATGGTTTGAACCACGTAAGCCAGCAGAGGAATTGTACGACGTGAAGGCTGACCCGGAGATGATGGTGAACTTGGCCGATGATCCAAGGTATGCGAAAAAGAAATCAGAACTCGTTGAGGTTTTAGACCGGCACTTGGAGCGCTGGGGGGATTACGGAAATGTGCCCGAGCAGCAGCTCATTGATCATGGGATACTTGAAGACAGCCTGACGCGTATGCGGGAGATCGCTATCAATCCGCCGACCGGACGTCGCCATAGCTCCACACCAACGGTTGTTGAAATGCCGACTTAAATGCCGCATCGCTTCCTTTGAAAATGAGTTGATTACTCACATAAGAGAGTGGTAGCTTGCGCACGTGAGTATATCCCAAACTGCCATCGCTCGTAAGGTCGGCGTATCCCGATCTGCTGTCAGTCATGTATTAAATGGCCGTTCCCACATGGTTGGGCCGGAGTTGCGCGAGCGTATCATGGAAGCGGTGGAGGAAAGCGGTTACCACCGTAATGCTTTGGTCAAGGCACTGCGTGCGAATCGTACGCACGTTATTGGTGTCATTATGCCGGAGTTGAAGGTCTCCTTCTTTAGCGATATGGTTGGCACGATTGAAAGCGAAGCCCGCAGCCTCGGGTTGCAGTGTTTCATCTGTCAGAGCCATAGCTCGCCTGAGATTTTAGAAAAAGAGGTTATCGCGCTGCGTGAATATCGAGTTGATGGGCTTATTGTTGCGCCCTCAAACTCGGCGGAGCCGAAAGACGTCTACGAGATGCTTGAGCAGCAGAAATACCCATTCGTCTTGTTGGATACCAACTTGAAGGGGATGGAGAATTCTGGGGTAGGGAGCAGCAATGGCACTATTGGGCGCATGGCAACCGAACACCTGCTTGACCTTGGTCATCGGCGTATTGCCTATATTAAAGGATACCCGGGGGTTAGTTCGGACCAGCGATTCCAGGGATACACTAGGGCATTGGCTCGCGCTGGTGTGGAAATGGATCCTGAACTGGTCGTAGGTGGCGGCTTCGTCTTTGAAACTGGTTTAGAAGGCGTGAGGGAACTAATGGCCAAGAAATCTGATTTCACCGCCGTAGTCGCTTCTTCCGACGTCGTTGCCATGGGCGTCCTGCAAGAATTGCAACGGCATGGGCTACGGGTTCCGGACGAGGTTTCGGTGGTTGGATGTGGCAATTTAGACCTCTCGCGCATGTCGACGCCGCCATTGACCACAGTTGACCAGCAGCCGGATGTCATTGCTAAGCGGGCTTTAGAATTGCTTACGAATAGAATTCAAGACCGTGACGCGCCTCACCAGTATATCCGGATTGAGCCAAAGTTGATCAAACGGCAATCAACACGAGTCGTGAGTTAGCAGCACTCACGAAGTCTGTCGTGCTGTCTGCGATGGATTACCCGTCTGCTTGATAATCGGTTCACCACGAGTAAGCCTCGTGGGAGCAGTGTTTTCACCGAGGAGCACTTCTGTGAAAAAATTGTCAACAGCGCGAAACTCCATATTATTTCTGGGATTTCTCCTATGTTTTCGACTTGGGGGGAAGTAAAAAACCCTAATTTCGATTTCTGGCGCCCTTGGTGCTAATTCTTGGGTGCTATGGGAATCAATGAAGACGCTTTGGGAATGCCTCAATATCCGGGGGTGCTTGGCTTAATTGAGTGCGATGAATCGGGCACAGTCCTCATGCAGGAGGGTGATGATGTCGATGCGCTCGGCCAGGTGTTGGTGTTTATTCACCAAATCTCGGACCTGATAGGGGAGTCTTTTGGCCTTGATGGGCTGGAGGAGGGGCATCTCATCGGCAAGAGCATGACTGCCGTCTGTGTTCCCCGTGGAGGTAGCGACCTCGGCATCCTTTTCGACAACAAGGCAAGTATTTCGACGATCTTGCCAGAAATCCTGAACAGTTGAACGCAAACCGGCCATGAACGATAAATTCGTCAAAAACATTTTGGACGTCCCCGGTGTCGAGGGAGTCTGTGTCTTTGATCGCGAGGGGCGGATGGTTGAAAACCAGCTTCCGTCATTTTTTGTGGAAGAGCTATTCGAAGACATGTCCCGACGGGTCCTTTCACTCTACGAGACGGTTGATGAAAACTTTGTCCCCTGCGATGATTACCTCCTTAAATACAGTGAACGTTGGTTGTTCATTCGCCGCGGAAACGGTATCTACCTGTTGATCCTGGCCAGCAGCGCGGTAAATCGCGTTTCGCTGAAGATGGTTTCCAATCTCGCAATCAAGAATTTGAAGGCAAGCCGCTTGGACGCAGCTATGCCGCCACCCGCTGCCGCCAAGCCGGTGGCACCGACACCTGCAGCGCCTGCACCAACACCCGCAGCGCCTGCAGTAGCCCCGACGCCTGCCGCTGAGCCAGCCCCCGAAGCGGATGAGCAGCCTGCTGCCCGGAAACGGGTTGCACGGCCCCGACCGTCCCGATCCTACCGCGGGTCCTCTTATTAACGTATGCTCGTTGCAGCGGCCCCCGCAATAATACCGTTGCCATGAATGATTCACTATTTTTGGTCTCTCCCGATGGGCGGGCCCGCAGCCAACTTTCGCTCATTTTGCGTGAGCTCGGACGCAAGGTTGTTTCCTCTACGGACCCGCATGATGCGATCCGTCAAATTTCTGAATTCTCTTATCCAGTAGTTATTATCGACCGGGATTTGCCGGGCGTAAATGGATTGGAATTCGTACGCGAGGTGGCAAAGACCTGTGCGAGTACGCATGTGGTTCTCCTCAGTGACGAGGCTGATGCAGTGCACACGCCGCCTCGGGGTCAACTGGGAATATCGGACATTATTTACCGCCCATTTAAGCCAGCGCGGTTAATGAAGAAGATCGAGGGGCTGTGTAATGATGCCGGACTTAAATCTAAGCCGGTCGTACAGCCGGGGCTGACGCGTGCTCCGTTTTCGCTAAACGGATCGCGCAATGGAAATGGCTCTCGCAGTGAACCTAACCAGAGCTATCAAAGCCTCTCGTATCACCCCAGCTTTATGGTGGCCAAGAGCACGGCTTCGCGTCGACTGCTGGGCGATCTCTGGAATGCACGGGGTTTCAAGAATGCCGTGATGCTATTGGGAGAAGACGGCTCGGAATTTGAATTGGTCGTGCGCGAACTTAATCAAG
>JBNNDZ010000039.1:0-9464 GCA_050285865.1 Puniceicoccales bacterium | reverse complement strand
AAGCACCGCTGGAGAAGGTCTGCCTGCTCGGTTGCCTGCTGGCCAGCTTACCGATACCGTAGGCAGCACCGATAACGACCAAACCAATACCGAAGTAGTTGGTCATGACGAACGAATCGCCAGATTCTTGGGCCAGAGCAGGCATGGCACAAGCCAACAGGGCAACAACACTCAAGATGCTCAATTTGGCGAACTTGATCACGGAACAGGTCTCCTCAACCGTAGCGAAAGGCTTTAACGCGTGTCTCGTTGAAACAAAGTTAACGTCACAAGGAAGCGAAACTCGCTTGCTCATCAACCGAGGAACATAGCTCTTAATGGCTATGGGTTTCGGAGTTAATGAACAGAGCTGACAGTAACGCAAAGATGTAAGCTTGTAGGAACGCCACGAACAGTTCGAGGCAACTCAGAAGCACACATCCAATCAGAATCACAATCCCGACCGGCCAGGCAATGGCTCCAGACAGGTGTTGAATTTCAATGGCAAGGCCCATGATGGCCAAAAGCACAACGTGTCCGGCAACCATGTTCGCCAGAAGACGAACGCCGAGCACGGCATGTTTAATCAACAAGCCCAAGAGCTCGATGATGAACATCATCGGTTTGATCACCACGGCAATGACCGTAGGTAGTTCCATGCCAGGAACCAGGTTCATCCAAACTCCGACAGGGCCAAACTCTTTGGCACCAGCACCCATGCCTATAAATAGGACGGCAACCGCTAATGTTACAGTGACGCTGATGGAGCCTGTTGGCGAGCCCATCCAAGGGATCAGGCCGAATAAATTACAGCCTAGGATGAAGAAGAACAGCGTCCACAAGATCGGAACGAACTTGTCGGCACCGTGGTGAATGTTTGCTTTGGCGACATCCTTACGGAGGAACACCATGAAGACATCGATCAGGTTCCAGAGCCAACCTTTAGGGAGTTGTCCTTTGGAAACTCGCTTGGCATAGGCAATGAAAACAAATGCCATGATGATTGCCACGAAGAGCTCGATCACCATGAACTTCGAGATCGCGAAACCCGATTCCTTTTGATAAAGGTTTCGGAGCTCAACTCCAGGCGGTTGCGGGATCAGAATCTTCCCACTCAGTGCACTGTTGTAAGCTTCTATTTTCTCGGGAGTCCACTTGATATCCTTGACTTGCCGGTACTCGGCAACCGTAAAGGAATTGGTAAGTGCTTCCCCTTGAGCGGCCCATTCCGCTTCAGGCTTGTCCGATTGAGCCAGTTCCGCTAAGTAGCGTTTAACTGGGGCGCCATGGTGGCCGAATTCGTGCTGCCAATGTTCCCAGTTATGAATGAACTCCGATTCCGTTGGTAGGCCCTTGGCACCATCTTCTTTCAGGGCACCATAGACCTTCTTGGCTTGCCAAGTCTGGAAGTGAGGGTCAAGTCGGACCCACACATCGGGGAAATCGGCATGTGACTCGTGACCATGCCTCCACAACCACTTCGGAACCTCGAAGTAGTAACTGTCTTTAATGTGGAGCAGGATCTCGTCGGCGGCCATCGGCTAAACGGCTTTCTTAAAAGTGGATGTCTGCGATACGAGTTGAACTGCCAATATAGTTTCGACCGCGAGGGTCAAAAGATAGTAGACCAATATCATGCCAAACAATCCGGCCTCAGCAAGCGGGCCACCGGCTTTGTGCATCAACATTCCGAAAACTAGTGGAATTCCTGCTCGGAAAAACATGCCTAAGAGGACGGATTGGATCTTCATTTCACTGTCGCGAAAGAGGATCGTCAGCAGAAGTGCTGCTTCCATCGCCAACAGAACAACCGACGCGGCCGTTGCTGCTGCGAAGATACCGTTGATCTCGAAACGGGTATAGCCATAAGCGGCGAAAAGCGGGAATACACCGAGCACACCCAGCAGCATCCATAGACATGGCAGGAAGTCTTGCCATTTCAGCGGAGCAGATTGCTTATCGGGGGTTGTCGCTTCGGTATCAGTCATCGCTTCGTCATGCGGGGCGTTGGGGTTAGTGAAGGGAGTCAGGAGTCGTCGTGATCCTGAGTTGATTGGGTGTCCTTCACACGTCCGCTGTTTTGCAACGAGGTCGCCATGACCACTAAGTGGGTCATGCCAAATATGAGCCCGACTAAAAAACCGATCAGAGCAAAGATCGAAAATTGGAAGCCAAGGGATTGGTCTAACCAATAGCCCAATAAGCCAGGCACAATCATTTCACCACAGATCGTAAAGATCCGTCCTACCCAAAGGTAAGCTCTCGCAATCGGATTCATTTCCGGTTCGAGGGGTGGAGCCAAGGCTCATTCCTCTATAAGTAGAGGTAGCTTCCGGCACGAACTGCCCAGTGGTCAGTTAGATCTGCCGTGAACTCATGGCGGTCAATCTATTTCATCGCTTGCAGAGGGTCAATTAGGTGAAACCGCCGAAGAGAGGGAATTCGTGGAATTTTTCACAAAGTCCGCCGCCATTGAATAAAGAGGTAGAAATACGTGCCATTTGGGGGTGGGCAAAAGTAGTTCCACAGCGGTGATTTGGCAGATTGCTTGGCAAACTCGCGATTTGCTTCGCTAATATTTTCTATAAACGGCAAAGTTTAGCGGAAATCACTAAACCAGTCGAAGTTATAAGGCGTAACACCGGGCAGTGGTACGTTGCATTTGTACCTCAGTTTAGCTACAATCAGGCGTGTAACATGTCCTAGGAAAGCCACCCTGTAGAGCTGTTTGTGGTTCGCTCATAAGCAGAGCGGGGTTTCGCTCCACTATTCCTCTTATCCTTGGGTTAGTGGGGGCTTTTTCGGCAACTGATGGACCTGCCATTTGAGTATTGCACTCAAATAAACGTTCCCACCAACAACCAAACTTGGGGATGTCGTACCGGCATCCTGCTTTTCGCAAGTTCACTTCCCTTCCTTTTCACTTGCGTATCAGGTGAAGCTTCTGCTCAGGGATCGAGCGGGGCGAGTCGAATGACGGATGTCATGGACGACCACCCCAATTTATTTTGTCTCGAGGCGATTTCGGTCGTTTTCAATTGGCATTGGCCGCACATCCTTTGAGCCAGGAGGACTAGTCTTGATCACCGCCGCTTCTCTCAAAGAATATACAGCAAAGGACTTAGCTCAAATGGCGAAGCGTCGCGGAGTGACCGGATGGCACGCGATGCGGAAGGACGAGCTCGTGAAGGCGCTCATCAAAGCTGCCAAATCAAGCGGGACGACCAGTAAGAGCAAAGCCACTGCAAAACCTAAGAAAGCAAAGCCTTCCACTGCCCCCGCCATCAAGGCTAAGAAGGCTTCCGTCGCAAAGCCGAAGGCAGCTGCACCAACGAAAAAGCGATCGACCAAGGCTAAGCCGGTTAAGAAGTCTGATCCAAAGGTGGTCGAATCGATTCGCTCCATGCATGAACAGCGCCAGGCTGCGAAGGATCTCGGGACGAACGATTCGGACAATAGCAACGGCGATCGTCTCGTCTTGATGGTCCGAGACTCCTATTGGCTGCACGCCTGCTGGGAAGTCTCTCGCAAGTCGATCGAACGGGCTAAAGCAGCCCTCGCTCAAGACTGGCATACGTCAATACCAGTTCTGCGAGTCACAGAAGTCGATGGCGAAGTGATGACTAGTGGCTCAGAGCGATTGGTTCGCCAGATTGAAATCCATGGTGGGGTTAAAAACTGGTACATCGACGTTGTCGATCCGCCCAAGACATATCGTTGCCATCTCGGTTACTTGGCGACCAATGGACGTTTCCATGCAATTGCTCGAAGCAATGTCGTGACGACGCCCCGCCCGGGATCCTGCGAGGAGATTGACGAGAACTGGAACGACGTTGCTGAAAACGTCGAAAAGATCTACGCACTTAGCGGTGGATCAGACGAAGAGCACGCCGATGGTGAATTGCGAGAAATGTTGGAGCAGCGTTTCCGTCGGCCTGTCGGTATGCCGATGGCTGCTCGGTTGGGGCTCGTCGGCGATCAATTTACCAATGGCAAACCGAATCACGATTTCGACTTGAATATCGAAGTCGAGATGATCGTTTGTGGTACGACGAAAGCGGGCTCGTATGTCACGCTGTCAGGCGAACCGGTGAAAGTTCGGGAAGATGGAACGTTCATGGTCAAGATGGACTTTCCTGACAAGCGACAGATCTTCCCAATCGTTGCTCGCTCGAAAGATGGACTCGAGCAACGGACGATTGCCCTGGCGGTTGAAAGAAATACTAAGGCAATGGATCCGATTTCTCACGACCCTCGCGAGTCGAACGGAAGCTAGGCCTGTTTCGTTGGAAGTTGGGACTAGAGTAGGAAATTACGCAGTTTTCCTTCTTAATAATTGACGTCCCAAGCATTCAATTCAGCGCAGAGGTTGGTACGATGGCATTCGTACCAACCTTTTTTGTTTCTTGCCTAGAGGTTCATCGATGGTCTCTTCCCGCCGCGAATTCCTTGCTCATTGTTCAACCGCTGCTGCGGTAGGTTTCACCCTTTCCGCTCCTGGCTCGCTTCTCGCTGTAGAAAAACAAAATACAAGTGAGAGCAAACGCATCAAGAAGGCGGTTAAAATTGGGATGGTCGGGGTGCCTGGAACCCTCGCTGAGAAGATGACGGTTCTGAAGGAACTTGGTTTTGATGGCTTGGAGTTGGATTATCCTGGAGGCGTCGCTCTTCAGTCAGGCGGCTCGAAGGAAGAGGAAGAAGAGGAAACCGCTCTTCTTCCACACGAGGCAAGCGCACTGAACGACAACGCGCTCGATCACCCGCAACAGGCGCTGGCCAATGTGACCCGTGAAGCCGTGCGCATGTGTGAAACGATCGAATACATGCTGTGCCGCATTCTCGAACTTTATGAGAAGGCCGACCGCAAATCGATCCAGGAGTTGGCCGCGCTCGATGACACGGTTGACCGCCGGCATGCCGCCATAAAGCTCTATCTCGCGCGCATCACCATGCACGAGATGACTGACGAGGAAGCCCGGCGCTGCCAGGAACTTCTCGGCTTTTGCGTCAAGCTGGAGCAGGTGGGCGACATCATCGTGCGCAACATGCTGGCGCATGTGGAAAAGAAAATGGAACGGGGCGTCGAGTTCACCGACGAAGGATGGCGCGAACTTTCCAATTTCCACGCCTCCGTGCTCGCCAATGCCCGTCTCGCATTCAATCTGCTCGTCACCCAGGACGCCCAGACCGCGCGCGAACTGGTGATGGAGAAGGATCGCCTACGCGATGTAGAGAAGGAAACGAGCCGCAGGCATTTCGAGCGCCTGCGTCAAGGAACCGAACAGAGCGTGGAAACAAGCTCGCTCCATCTCGACACGATCCGCGATCTCAAGCAGATCAATTCCCTGCTTGCAGCTCTCGCTTATCCGGTCCTGGAGGAGCGCGGCCTCCTTAGCGGTTCCCGCCTTAAGGCGGTCTAAAATATCAGTGGTACTCCACCCATGAAAACGCCTCCGGAAACGGGGGCGTTTTCGTTTGCGCTCTTATCTAAATATGTATTAAGTAAAATTCTGCGAATTTCGGAGAGACTAATGAAATTGTTATAATAATTCATAAATTTATATTTGTTATTTTTGAGGATTATTATTTTGATTATTTATTCAGGGATACATTCCCGCTCCCTGTCAGAGCCCAGTATCAACAAACCGTCCACCGCGCTTCAAACAGGCCCAATATCCGGCGGCGATACTCTACGAGAAACCTCTCTTTCATCCGCCGAGGACACCACTCGCTCGCCAGCACCGAGACCGGTCACAATCTTCAAGCCGGAAGCGGCAAGAAAGATCGGAGAGATCTCATCGCGGGTGCACCAGAGTTTTCCCGATCTCCAAAAGACGGCCAGAGAAACGGCCAGCGAGATCGTTCTGGAATTGACCGGCAAGCACGCCGACCCGGACAAGCTTTATCTTCATGGCTTCTCAAGCGCCAGCACGTCGCACACGAGCTTCACGGGGTGGGAGCATCATGATGCCCCGACATTTTCCGCAACCCTGACCGAGATGGTGCTGCGGAATTTCGATTCCCGCAGACAGGAACTGCAGTCCATCGATTTCAACGTCAACATGGGCGTCTACACAGAGGGGCGTGATGGGGATTTTTACGGGGCAGGAAACGATTTTCCCCTTCCGGTTTCTGCGTTCAGAGACGCTGTATGGGCAAAAGACATACAGGCGGTTTTTTCCAGAAAGCTCGAGCAATTCTGGTCCTCCCATGAGGACGATGTCCGCCTTCTCTCCAAGGCGCAGTTCCTGATCGAAATCGATGCGGCGAAAAATGCGGGTCGGATCTCGGACGGTGCCTATCGTGCAATTCTTTCTTCAACAGCACCGGAGGTGCTTGATGGAGAAGAACTCAGCTCTGCCGAACTGGCAGCTACGCATAGGCCGAGCCCAGAAGCGCCCGCACTGCGTTTTGATGTCAATGGATATACATCGAGTGACATGGTTCGCTTCAAGACACCGGAAGGTGGCATCGTCCTCTATAGTCCGGGCGAGCACCCCTCTCTCCAGCAGTTCAAAACCGAAGCCAAGGAACGCGACTGGGTTCTCGCACAAGCACGCAGCGAAAGCGGGCTACCGGTTCTAGAAAGGCATTTCTCACTCTATAACAGGCAGGACGGCATAACCTATACGGGCGCCGACAACGGGCTGAAGAAGCTTGCGGCCGGAACTTGGACAAGCGGAATCAACGTCAAGAACGAGCGCATTCAGCAGGATATCTTTACTGACATGGTGCAGCAGATGCGGGACCGTAGCCTGAGCGATGCCGATACGCTCATCAAGTCGGACAGCGAGGTCACCCGCGATATGTGGCTCGACGACGTTAAGGCCTTCAACAGCGTGTTCTGGCCAATCCTGATGGTCGTTCCCGGTGGCCCCGTCACACTCACCACAAGCATGGTCGGGGAACTCGGCCTTGAAGCGGACAAGGCCACCAATGGCGACACCTACGACGAACGTAGCGCGGGCGCGAAGCAGGCCATGTCCACCGCAGGCACGATGCTGTTGGGCACTGCCCTTGGAAAATTCCAGAAGAGCCTGGCTATCGACGAGGCCGGTTTTTCCGCACGGCCCTCCGAACCGACATCCGACACCCCCGGCATCGCAAAGGTCACATCCTCCCCACCCATCGCGGATATGGCCGCTTACGCCGTGCCGGATGCCACGGTCGCCAACGGCAAGATGAGCGCTGCGGGCATCTACCAGGTCGGGGACCGTTTCTTTATCCGGGCCTCAGATTCTGGCAACACCCCGCAAACCTATGAGGTGCGAAGCGATTTCAGGTTCCGGGACCATTATGTCAACGTCATCGACCCACAATCGCGAAGGGCGGTGGCTATCATGCACAGTGATGGCAAGGGCGGCTGGCTCAGGGTGCCGGGAGACGGCGGAGGCGTCGACCGCCCGCCGTATCGGGCAGTGAACGCGGAAGACATAAAACTGGCACTGAACGCCCAAGGCTATCTCGTCGAAACTGAATCCAGCTGGCGCAAGGCGAGCTTCAATACGATCGAACAGATGAAGGAGCGGGTCGATCGGGTACGGCTCAAATTCGAGGATCTGGGCAGGGAGGCGGAACAGGGAGGCAGAATCGGCGACTATCATCTTGTCTACAGGGTCGACAACGTGTCCCCCGAACGAATTCTCGCCGATGGATATTTTCGCCCCTCAAGGCGTTTTTTCGCCCAACCAAACATGCTCCGCGCGCCAGCCACCATCGGAAGCGCATCGCTTAATGGGAATAACAATGTCTTGAGGTGGTGGTCGGCCGGCGACTGGTATGAAGGCGAGAGTTATCAGTATGCCATCGTTACCGAAGGCGAGCGCGTCGCTTCAGTGCTGGATGGCGGCGAAAGCGAAGAGGACGATTTCGACGAAGTGCATTTTCCACCACCCCGCGCCCAAAACGTCTATCTATTGGATTCTTCCGATGAGGAAATCCGCCGCATCATCTCGACACTGGCAGCCTCCAAGAGCGTCAACACCAGCTATGGCGTGCCATTGCAGACTTATGTGGACTACAAAGCGGGGACATTGGAGCTCGATGACGTTGTAGCTTCTCCCCCGTCCACCACTCTCAGCGGAACAGTTCCAACCGAACATGCATCAGTAACGGTTGGCTCTCTTTCAATATCGCGCCCACGAGTACAAAATTGGGTGGACTCCAGCCCCTTCGAGAAAGCGCCCGACGATCCAGACCTTGTTCCGCCCGAGCACGACGCCCCCTCCCCGGACTCTGCCTCAAGCCACCCGCATATAGCGGAAATTGAGCAAGCCGTGCCCGCTTGGGAGTACTTCAATCCCCCCGAGAAGAAAAACGGGGGTGATAATGTTCAACCTGGCCCGTCTCAGAGATGATCACACCCGATGGCCCCAGACAAAGGTAAGCGGCAGTTCTACCCCATATGATCGCGCCGGCCTCGACAAGCAGTCGGTACGGTATCACAGGGCTACATATTTCGGGCAGGCCGCACCACCAAATGACTTGTGACATCAGCCCCCTTTGGGGGAGGTTCCATTCACATCTTGTCATATCTGGGGATTTTGCCGGCTTTAGACATTTATGACGCTGGGAATCCGTTTGACTCGTTGGGCCAGACCTGCGAGCCTTAATCCCAATAATGAGACAAATGGGGCATCTGTCGAAAAATTGGAACGGACGCATGAGCGACAGGCGAATGGCGAGCTGGTGCGCGCCGTTGGCCTTACCAAACTTTACAAAACCCGCAATGGCGATACGGTCGAGGCGCTTTCGCCGACCTCAATCGAGATTCGCGACGGTGAATTTCTGAGCCTGATCGGCCCTTCCGGCTGCGGCAAATCCACCTTTCTGAAGATATTAGCAGGTCTTGAACAGCCGAGCGGCGGCAGTCTGGAATGGCGCGACGGTCCGCCCTCCACTGGTGCCGATGTGGGCTATGTATTTCAGGAACCCGTCCTGTTGCCCTGGCTTTCGATCCTCGACAATGTGCGCTTCCCGCTGGATGTGTTCGGCGTTTCCAAGGCCGAAGGCAACGAGCGCGCGGTCGCCATGCTGGCGCTGGTCGGTCTCGGCGATTTCGGCAAGGCCCTGCCCAAGGAGCTCTCCGGCGGCATGCGCCAGCGCGCGGCAATCGCCCGCGCCCTCGTCTATCGCCCGCGCATCGTTCTGATGGACGAACCGTTCGGTGCGCTCGATCTGCTCACCCGAGACCGGATGAATGACGAACTCTTGCGCATCCGTGCCGAAACCGGTTCGACCATTGTCTTTGTAACCCATTCCATCGAGGAAGCGGCCTATCTGTCCGACCGCGTTGCGGTCATGTCGCCGCGGCCAGGCCGCATCAGCGCGCTGCATGAACTCGATCTCGGACCGGAACGCTCCGAGGCACTGAAGGACGATCCGCGCTTCCATGGCTGGCTCTCGACGCTGCGCAAGGATCTGAAATGACCGGCCGCGTCACACGCCTCGTCTTCAACGTGGTGACGCCGCTTCTCCAGGAAGCG
>JBNNDZ010000038.1:0-4905 GCA_050285865.1 Puniceicoccales bacterium | reverse complement strand
CTCGTCTCAGCCTTCGGGGAATGGCTGCGCCAACAGCGCCTGCGCGTCTCCGTCAAGTCGCGCCTGGGGGAAAAGCTTGCCTACATCCATCGGCACTGGGGCGGGCTGCAAACCTTCCTGCACGATGGACGGGTCGAGATCAGATCCAACAGCGTCGAGAACCTGATCCGACCCATCGCTCTCAACAGAAAAAACGCGTTGTTCGCCGGACATGACGAAGGCGGGCGCGCCTGGGGTCGCATCGCATCGCTCATCAAGACCGCAAAGATCAACGGCATCGAGCCCTTCGCCTATCTCAAAGCCACCCTCGACGCCATCGCCAACGGTCATCCCCAAAGCCGCATCGATGACCTCCTGCCATGGAACTTCAAGCTGTCGAGCTGATTACCGGTGCGGCGCAGACGGCGCTTACGAAGTTTTTGTTTCGCTTCAAGCATATCTAGTTAGTACACGCCTCATGTTTTGCCGGCTACCGTTACGTCACGGGGCAACACAGTAAGGGCAGTAATCGTGAACGAACGAGAAATCGCGATCCAAAGCGCGCGTGCATTAATTTCAAACGGTCAGTTTGTCGAAACATTGGCGCATCGCGTCGCGATCCGGTCTGAAAGCCAAGACAACTCACGCCGCAGTGACCTGATGTCTTATCTGGATGGGGATATCATTCCGGAACTGAACAAGATGGGCTTTAGTTCCCAAGTGCATCGGAACCCTCTCGCCCACGGCGCACCCATCCTCACGGCGAGCCGTATCGAAGATCCGTCCCTTCCTACTGTGCTGTTCTACGGGCACGGTGACGTGCAGCCGGGACGCCCCGAAACATGGCGTGAAGGCCTCGATCCCTGGACGCTCAAGCAAGAGGGCGAACGCCTCTATGGACGTGGAACGGCTGACAATAAAGGGCAGCACAGCATTGTTATGGCTGCGCTCCAGACAGTATTGAAAGTCCGTGGAACCCTGGGCTTCAACGCCCGGTTCTTTCTGGAGATGAGTGAGGAAATCGGTTCTCCCGGCATTGACGAGTTTGTGTACGCGCATCGTGAAGAACTTGCGTCGGATTGCGTTATAGGTTGCGACGGCCCTCGCACGGTAAGGGAAACACCTTCCATCAGACTTGGGAGCCGTGGCTACAAGGCTTTTAGCCTGAACGTGAATCTTCGGGAAGGATCCCGTCACTCCGGTCATTGGGGCGGTTTGCTCCGCGACGCGGGCTTGATTCTAGCGCAAGCGCTCGCCTCACTGACGGACCGCAATGGCCGGATTCTGGTGAAGGGGTGGCTACCCAAGTCGGTTGATGCGCGCAGCCGGAAGTTGCTGGCGGGCGTACCGTTCGATGAGAGCCTCGCAGATGCGGGTTGGGGTGAACCCGGACTGACTGCATTGGAAAAGAGCTGCCTTTGGACGAGCTTCTCTGTGACGGCATTCATCACCGGAAACCCCGACAAACCTGGAAGCGAGGTTCAGGGCAGCGCGCGCGCCCTGTGCAACATAAGATACACGGTCGATGTCCCGGAGGAGGACCTGTTACCTGCGCTTCGCAGGCATCTGGATGGCCTCGGGTTTGACGATGTGGAAATCCGTGAAGAACGAAATGGGACTGGAGTGCGGCCATCGCGCACGGATCCGGACAACCGCTGGGTTCGGGAATGCAAACGCTCGATAGAGGCGACGCTCGGCAAGGCCCCGATGGTCTTGCCAAACGGATCAGGAACATTACCGAGCTGCTACTTTCAAGACTACCTCGGCATTCCTGTTATCTGGATACCGCATTCATATCCGGAATGTGGGCAGCATGGGCCGAATGAACATGCCTTGATCCCTCTCCTCGAAGAGGGGTTGGCACTCATGACCGGACTTATTTGGGACTTGGGGTCCGGGACGACCGCCGACTGAGGCGAAAACAATAAAGTCCATCAATAAAAAACAGAGGGAAGAAGAATGAAGACTTTACTGTCTGCAGCAGCGCTTTTTGCCACGCTTTGTGCATCAACCGTGACCGCGCAGGAACTTGAGATCGGCATGGCCAACGTGGTCACATCGATAGATCCCCACTACTATAACGCGACTCCAAACAACAATATTTGGAATGAAATATTCGACAGCCTCACCACGCTAAGTCCCAATGGCAAGGTCCTGCCGGATCTGGCCGTCAAATGGGAGCCGACCGGTGAGAAGACCTGGGTTTTTCATTTGCGCGAGGGTGTGACCTTCCATGATGGATCGCCCTTTACAGCGAAGGATGTCGTATTCACGCTTGAGCGGGCAAAACATGTCCCGAACAGCCCCGGCGGTTTCACCGGCTATATTGGCATGGTGAAAAGCGCCCGAGCCCTGGACGATCTGACGGTTGAGATAACAACGGATCGTGTTGAGCCGAACCTGCCGGGCAATCTGTCGTCCCTTGCGATCGTCTCAAAGGCGGTCGGCGAGGGAGCCACCACGAACGACTACAACTCCGGGAAGGCGGCAATCGGCACTGGCCCATTCAAGTTCGCTGACTTCAGGCACGATGAGAAAGTTGACCTGGTTCGCAACGACAATTACTGGGGCGCCGCGCCAGAATGGGAGAAGGTGACCTATCAGATGATCCCTTCGCCAGGAGCGCGCACCGCTGCCGTCCTCTCGGGCGACGTGGATGTCATTGAACAGCCCAATTCGCAAGACCTGGACCGGCTGCGTGCCGACGAGAATACCGAGGTGGTTGAAGCAAACGGCCTTCGCATAATTTATATCTTCTTGAACCAAGATGAAACCAATCCGGGGTTAACCGATGCTTCGGGCAATATCCTGGACCCGAACCCACTGCGCGACCAGCGGGTACGTAAAGCTCTCTCAATCTCAATCGACCGCGAACTCCTGGCAGACCGCTTGATGCGCGGCACGGCAACGCCGAATGCACAATGGTTGCCAGAAGGCGTATTCTCCTATTCTCCGAACATCAAGTTGCAGAAACCGGATGTTGAAAAGGCGAAAGCTCTGCTTGCAGAGGCTGGCTACCCCAACGGGTTCAGGGCCGTGCTCAACGTTCCGGCCGACCGTTATCCTAATGCCTCCTCGGTCGCGCAGGGTGTTGCCCAGATGTGGACAAAGATTGGCGTCCGGACGCAGGTGGAGTCCTTTCCTTGGTCAACCTATTCAAAGGATTCCTATGGCTTTGGTCTTGGAATCCTCGGGTGGGGAAACAGTACCTTCGATGCCCGTAGTGCATTGATGAACGTGATTGGCGCCCGGAACGAGGAAACCGGATTTGGCACCAGTGCGCGTGGAAACTACAACAACCCCACGCTGGACGCCCTCACTCTCAAAGCCCTTTCTACAATTGACGACACCCAGCGTGAGGCGCTTCTCATCGAAGCCGTCGACATGGCCATGGATGATGTGGCGATAATCCCGCTCTACAACCAGAAGAACATGTGGGTTGTACGCAAAGGGCTGAGTATGCCGGCCCGGCAGTTCGAACGGACGCTGGCCCACGAAGTCACGTCGGTGAAGTAAGCGATTGCCACACGCACCTCACCCTTGGATGCGGTGCGTGGGCTCCTGCTCAAATAAGAGACAACAAAATGTGGATAGTTAGCCGGATGGCGCAAGCCATGCTGACGGCTTTTGCCATGGTGACTCTGGTCTTCCTCGGTTTGCATATGATTGGAAGCCCCGTAGATATCCTCGTGGCTGAAGACGCAACACTCGCCGAAAAAGCCCGAATCATAAAACAGTTCGGCCTCGATAAGCCAATCTGGGAGCAGTTCTTCTACTTCTTGAGAGGTGTGGCGCATGGCGAATTTGGTATCAGCTACGTTTTCAACGAGCCCGCGTTCGGCATGATTGTGAGCCGTTTGCCAGCAACTATCGAACTGGCGGTTTCAGCGGTTCTTCTGTCCCTGATTATCGGTTTGCCGTTGGGCCTTCTGGCAGGTGCCAAGCCCAACAACCCGCTTTCGGGAATGATCATGTCTGCCAGCATTCTCGGCTTTAGCCTTCCAACATTCTGGGTCGGAATACTGTTTATCATGGTGTTTAGCGTTCAGCTTGGCTGGCTGCCTAGCTTCGGGCGCGGAGAAACAAGAGAACTGTTTGGTATCCAATGGTCCTTTCTGACAGTCGATGGCCTCAAACACCTGATCCTTCCGGCGTTCAATCTCGCTCTTACCAATATAGCAATGGTTCTGCGCCTCACCGAGGCGGGCACCCGGGAAATAATGGGACGCGACTTTATCCTCTTTGCTCGCGCGAAGGGCCTCTCTCCCTCTCGGATTATGTGGACTCACGTCATGAAGAACATCATGATTCCGGTGGTCACGGTGATCGGTCTCGACTTCGGTTCACTGGTCGCATTTTCCATTGTGACCGAAAGCATCTTCGCATGGCCAGGGGTCGGGAAGATCATAATTGACAGTATCGCCGTTCTCGATCGCCCCGTCATCGTTGCCTATCTCTTCATGGTGGTCATCCTCTTTGTCTGCATCAACCTTATTGTTGATGTCGTTTACCACCTGCTTGACCCGCGCATTAGGGTTGGAGGTCAGAAATGAGTCCCACTGCTCTGCCCGCCATCGCGAAAACGCGAGGCCGGCTGTGGACGACTTTTCGCAGGTTCTGTGAATCCGTGCCGGCCACCGTCAGCCTTTTCATTTTTGTCCTTCTGCTTGCGGCAGCGATCTTCGCTCCGTTTCTGAGTATGCAGAATCCGTACGATCTCATGTCACTGAACATTCTGGACGGAAATCTGCCGCCGGGAAGCAGGAGCATGGACGGCATGGTCTATCTTCTCGGTACCGATGATCAGGGACGAGACGTCTATTCCGCTCTGCTTTATGGGCTCCGCACAAGTCTTTTCGTCGGTCTCAGCGCCGCATTTCTGGCGTTTACCATCGGATCGGTGGTCGGTTTGCTGGCTGCCCACTG
>JBNNDZ010000037.1:0-5326 GCA_050285865.1 Puniceicoccales bacterium | reverse complement strand
GATCGATGCTCCGAATTTTTCTGCCCAAACGGCAGGCTCTTCGAGAGTTAGTCCTTTAAAAAAAGCCTTTCCAATATCAGTTCCTAAAAAAGCAAGAACAGAACAACCGGTAGTGACAATAATTGTCAAGACCTCAAGAAGGCTACCTTCCTCTGGTGTCTTAACGCGCAATTCGTATTTCAGTCTTCCATCGAAAAGTGAGCGATTGAAGTCATCGACTATTTCTTGTGTTGCGCGCGCTGTGTCCACAAATTGAGCAAGTGGGATGCTGCTGCGCTTCACGTCAAAATGGTAGATAATCTCACCAGACTGTCTTGAAGGAACGGCTTCAATCATGCGCGCCCCGCAATAGCCAGTTTAGGTTTATGTTCGGCCCCATTTACGACAGCACGGTCGATCAGCACCTCAAACTCTTTCTGGATTTCATACACGTCGTTGAACTCGACAAAGGCCCAACGGCCATAGTGTCCAAGGTTGTTCACGCCACGTGTCCATTTCTGGTGCATTGTCTCGGACTTGAGCTTCACGTTTTCGGCCCGATAGCCCTTGATCTCAACTACTAAGTTCAACGTATCGTCGGGGCCGTTGCCGTCATCAATGCGCACGATGAAATCAGGCAGATAGTGCCGCGCATTGGTACCGTCCTTGTAAGGCACCTCTAGTCCAAGCCCCTGATTCTTGACGTAGGAGATTACGCGAGGGTGGGCTTCCGCCGCGCGTGCGAACTCAGCCTCCCAACCACTATCGCAGACGATATAGTTGACGTGGCATTTCTTCGGCGAAGTCGCATAAAGATCCTTGCTCGTCATGAATCCGACATGGCGCGTCGAGCCTTTCGGATTGTACGGATCAAGCACGGCGCGGATACGCTCCTCATCGCCAATCGCGCTGGCGATGGCGTTGTAGATGCGTTCGGCTGCCTGGGCCGCGATCATGCGGATTTGCAGCATCCACGTACCGGTGCCGCCCTTACACTCAAGATAACCTTCATCAAGCCAGCGTCGGACGATGCGCTGTATCTGGTAGAAGAGATGCAACTTCGACTCGCCGTCTCCGTCCTTGAAGTAGGAGTAGAGAAGGTATTTCGCGAGTTCGAAGGAAATGGTGCTGGGGCGCTTGTCCTTCATCTCCGCAACCGTCAGCATCACGCCCTCGCCGACGATACCCTCCATCTGTGTCTGGCCGGGGCCGACCATGTCCGGCGTCAGCACCAGCTTCGAATCCGGGACGAAATTCGCTTCGAGCTTTTCCTCCGGCAGGTCGATCCGGTAGCCGACGACGCGCGGAAAGACGATTTCGAGAGCCGCGCGTTCGCGCATGGCGGCTACGCGCGTCATCTTCTTCGGGGGCTTGACGGGGGCGACCTGGGGCTTGGCCGTAAAGTCGAACGGAATGCCCATGATGTCGGCATATTCGACATTGAACAATTGTTCGTCGTTCAAGTCGTAAGAGTACCGGCGCAGACCGCGCCCGACGACTTGCTCGCAGAGAAGTTGCGTACCGAACGCGCGTACGCCGAGAATGTGGGTGACGGTGTTCGTATCCCAGCCTTCCGTTAGCATGGATACGGAGACGACGCAGCGCACCTGTTCGCCAAGGCGACCTTTTTTGCCGACGGTATTCATGACCTCGCGCAGAAGGTCGGAATCGGAGATATCCCCAACTTCGCCCGCGCCGGAACGCTGGGCAATTTCGCGCTTGTACTGGTCGATCTCTAGCGCTGCGGCAGCGCGGAAGTCCTTATCCAGCGCCTCACCAGATTCAAGCTGCTTGCTGTCGATCAGAAGGGTATTGGGGCGAGGTAGCCGGTTCCCATGTTCATCGAAATTGCTGAAAAGGGACAGATGGCCGTGATGAACCGTGCGGAGTTCTTCGGAATCTTCGGCGACTTGCCGCTGCCAGCCGGAAATCCATTCATAAACGAGTTTCGAGGCCGAAGTATTGTTGCAGACAACGATGAAAACCGGCGGCGTGTCGATGCCCGCGCGCCGCCATTGATCGAAGGTATCCTCATAATGATTGTAAAGGGCGACAAGTGCCGTCTGAAGTTTAGGAGCAAGCTCCTGCGGGTCGAGATCGCCCTGGCCCTTGCCGCGTCCTTTTTTGGGCATTTCGTCTCGAATATGTTCCCAGAGATTGCGGAAGACCGGAACATCGGCTTCAGGAATATTATCGGCGACGGGCACGCGTGGGAGTTTGACAATCCCGCATTCGATGGCATCCATGAGCGAAAAGTCGCTCACCGTCCATGGGAAGAGCGTGCCCTCGGCATATCCTGATCCGCGCAGGAAAAAAGGCGTCGCCGAAAGATCATAAACGGCGCGAACGCCGAGTTTACGCTTAAATGATTCTATGCCGCTGATCCACAAGCGCGCAGCTTCGTTCTCTTTCTGCGCTTCTTTTTTGTCCTCGCCCTTCAGGTCGTCAATATCGTCGTTGTCGGGCTTTTCACGATAGCAATGATGCGCCTCGTCATTGATGACTACGATATTCTTGAGCCCCATAAGCTCCTCGGCCACTCGCCGCACCATCTGTCCCTCGGTTTCCTTGGTGACGATGGGTGCATGGCGGCCCTGTAGGAGCGACCGGCCAACCTTGTTGACCTGCATCACTTCCCTGAGCTGAAGCGAGTGATAATTGGTGATAACGATCTTGGCCTTGTTCACGTCATCCAGCATGTCGCCGGGAACGAGCTCGCGCGTTCTGTAATAGCTTTCCAGATCGCTGGGCAGAAGAACGCGCAGGCGATCCTTGATCGTTATCCCCGGAGCGATCACCAGGAAACCACGACTAAAATTCTTGCTGGTCGGAGAGCGAACTGCGTTGATCGTTTGCCAGGCGATCAACATTGCCATAACCGTCGTCTTTCCCGCGCCCGTTGCCATTTTCATGGCGATGCGCAGAATCTCCGGGTTCGCCTGCTCATTGGCGCCAAGGATATGTTCCCAGATGCGGCTGTACTGTTTGTTCGGCTTGGCGACCTCTGTCAGCCAAATGACAGCCTCAACCGATTCGATCTGGCAGAAAAACGGTCGGATGCCCTGAAAGGGATAATTGCGCCAGTGATTGAGAAGCCGGGCGGTCGTGGAAGTCACACCCCAGCTTGACTGCGGCTGTGCCCGCCACGCTGCAAGATACCGTCTGATCTCGTTAATGATTGGAGTCGGATTGTACTCCTGTTCCTCGGTCGAGACGCCGTCCTCGCTTTGCAGGCCAAGTTTACCCTGCCGTGCGTCGGACTTCTGCTTTCGCTTTCGCGGTTTCGGTACGGGTGTAATGAATTCAGATCGACGCCGTCCTTCTCGCGGCGGCTCGTCGAGCGGCTGCCCTTCAGCATCAAGTGCGTGATACTGTTGCGGTTCCTCATAAGGGGAATTCAGTATTGGTTGCTCGTAAAATGCTCCGGCCATAGCCAAATTGCCCCAGTGTTTAATCAGATTCAGCCATGCGGCTCAGTCCTCTTCGCCTCGCGGCGCATTGATTTTGCCTCATTTGCCCCCGAGAGCTTCAAGAGACGATCGTACTCTTCAGTAGACACAACGACGACAACAGGACGTCCGTGTTTCTCGATCACCACGGGTTCTGCCCGTGCGGTATCGAGTAGCAAGCCGAAGCCGTTCTTGGCTTCCTTGGCTGACATTTTTTTCATGGCGTATCCCTACGAGCCATTTGGGCTATTTTGTCCACTTTCAATGCTGCGCGCAAGGGTTGATGTTAGATTGACTTGATCGTTCAAATCCGAATCTCAAGTTGTGTACAGAAGGATAGAAGATTGGGGTAGAATACCCCGAGCCCTTTTGATGCCCCACGGGCTGCCTAGGACGGCTGAACGGCTTCCCTCACAGCCTGACAGGCGGCACACCGCAATTGTCCACTGCTGGACAATTCTCAAGCGGTGACCCTTACCCGTCCAGGTCCATTGACGCTCACCGAGCTGGACCTGACGGCTCCTGAAGCTACCTTTCGAGCCTGACGGGTTTGGATCAAGCCTCCGGCCTTTGGCCGGAATCGTCTTTGGTATTTTCGTCTCTGCGCTTCGGCCTTTCGCGCCGGACATTGACCAGAGAGGTATCGATCATGTCCTTGAGGTGGGCCGCATAGTGCTTCTCGATCATCTCGACGCTGGTGCGGCAGTTCTTGGCGACCTGATAGATGTCAGCGCCTTCGAGAAGGCGGAAGCATATATAGCTGTGTCGCAGGCTGTAGGCCGTGCGGGCCTTGCCGTTGCGATCAAACTTCAGTTTGGCGTCATTGAGGATGCCATTGAACATTTTTTTGAATTCGTTCGGGAAGAGCCGATCCGTGGGCTTCGGCTTTTCCAGCTTAGGCTCTCCTGAGTCATCGTTTGGATTGTCGGCTACAGGGCGCTCCCGATCACGCAGACGCTCGAACGGGCGCACCGCGCCGGGCATGGATTTGCAGTAGCCGACGCCGCGCTTGCCGCGCACCTCGATCTCTAGAATGCGATCCCCGGAGAATTCGTCATCGACGATAACCACGTCGCGGAATTCGAGGTGCTTCACCTCGTCGGGGCGCAGCCCCGTGTTCGCCATCAACAGTACAAAGTCGTGCAGCTGCTCGGCGTGCCATTTGAAGCGTGGGTTTTTCGGGTTGGCAGCGTTGGCACGCGTCACCTTGTAGAGTTGCTCATATTCGTTCGGCGTGAACCAAGGCCGGTGCTCGATCTTGCTTCGTATCCGGTATGGATCGGAGAGGTCAGGCAGGTTCTCCAGCCAGCCATGGCGCTGGGCTGTCTTGAGCACCATGCTCAAGGTGACGATTTCGTTGTGGATGGTATTGCGGGCGGGTGCCTTCCAGGGCTTCGGCTCTGGGCTGCTCTCTTTGGCCTTGCCCTTGCCGTTACCCTTCGCATAGCTGTTTGTCTGATCGGCTTTGTCGTCGCGCTTGGGCTCCGTCATGCGATGGACGCGGTATTTCTGAACCGCGCCTGAGGTAATCTCGGTGACGGACATCTTGCCAAAGTACGGCAAGAGATGGAGACGGATGCGGTCCTTGTGGCCTTGCACCCATTTCGGGCTGCGGCGGCCCTGAGTGATGGCTTCATACTCTTCCTCGAACGCCTTCGCGGCCTGAGCGAAGCTCTTGCCGGTTGGCAGCTCGCCGTGACGGCCCTTGTCCCGGAGGGTCAGATACCAGTCCTCGGCAAACTCCTTGGCGAGTTGCAGGCTCTCTTGCTTGGTTGAGGTTCGCCAGTTACGACCGGCGAGGAAGGACGCGAGCACTGCCAAAATCGGCTGTTATCACGCTCGTAGAGGTGGATTTTGCCGCCAAAAATCGTGTGGCTTTTCATGATTCTTCGTCGCGT
>JBNNDZ010000036.1:0-9218 GCA_050285865.1 Puniceicoccales bacterium | reverse complement strand
GCTTCGAGGTTTCCCCTGCTCCGAACAGGCTCGTGCTAAGCACACAGGCAAATAGAACTGCGAGTAATTTTTTCATGGGTAACTAGGGGGCAATCGAGATTACTGACACGAACCTTGGGCAACAGGTTCATTTACATAGGCGACAAAATCGGAATCAAGCAGCAAGCCATTCACGAAGACATCATAACCGTCACCGGCACGCTTCACTTCGATGAAGTATCGCTGACCGCGAAGCACACGCTCGGCACTCACTGAAGGCCATTCATCCGGGAGGCACGGGCGAACGTGGAAGCCATCATAGTCCGGCTGAATGCCGACCATATACTCCAGCACCGCACGATACATCCAACCGGCCGTGCCCGTAATCCAACCACTGACCGAGTCTCCCGCGCGTGCGTTATCCGGTCCCAGGTATTGATTGGTAAACGCATAGGGTTCGCAGCCGGAAACCGCCGAAGGGTGCGCGTCGTTATCGGGCATTACCTTGCGGTAGCTTTGCAAGGCTTGGTCAGGCCGACCACAGACCAGGTCCGACACAATCTTGAACGCCGTGCCGTGGCAGTAAGGCGTGCAGTTTTCATACATACCCGGGAGAATAACCGTGACCCGCCCCACGTTGGGATCTTCTCGCGTAAAGGCAGGAGTCGAAGTCAACGAACCGTGCTGTGACTCAAGGACTTCATCCACTGCCCGGTGGCACGCTTCCAGGCGCTCCCCTTGAGCAATCCCCGTGAGCGCAGCCCAGGTTTGCGTGTTGAGGAAGCACTGACCTTCTTCGTTCTCCGATGACCCGACCTTCGTGCCGTTGTCACTGTAACCAGCCAAATACCAGGCACCATCCCAGCCGTGCTCTTGGATCGCAGACTCAATCTTAACCGCCCGCTCTTCCATTTCGCTGGCCAAAGGCGCGTCATCCAAAATGCGCTCAGCTAAGTCTTTCATCAACTTCAGGCTGTGAAAGAGCGACATGGAAGTCCACACACTCTCGCCCTTTCCACCGTGCCCCATCCAGTTCAGCGAATCATTCCAATCCCCGTCGTGGGCGAGCACCAGGCCATGCACGCCGGTGTCGTCGGACAAGTGACGCACAGACTGAATCATATGTTCGAGCACCGTGCCCTCACCGCCATCGAGATACAGTGCCTTAGCCTGCAAGAAATCGTAGTCACCGGTTTCCTTGAGATACGCAACCACGGTTGGTGTGATCCAAGTTGGGCCGTCCGAATAATTATGCGGCTGCAAAGGCATCCAACCACGAACCGCCTGCCCGCTTTGGTGTTGATGGGAAAGCGTCTCGATGATCTTGCGACGCGCCAGGTCGGCATTGAACGGCAGGATTCCCCATGCGTCCTGCAGCGTATCGCGAAAGCCGCGTGCGCCGTCACGGCCGAACTCGGCACAAAGCTGAATCTGTTGCTTGGACCAGATGTTGACCATGCGGTTGATCGCTGCGTCCGGTGTCTGGACCTTGCTTCGCCCGATCATGGTTTCCTTTTCCGATTGTAAGCTGTCCCACGCTTTTTGACGATACGCCGACGGCATGATCTTGGAGATCATCCGGGCCGCTTCTTCGCGGGTGTTGAAATTCCCAAGGGCAACGGTGGCCTTGAGCGTTTCACCATCGGCAGGCTTGAGGGGCAAAGCCATGGCACCGGCCAACTGCTCACACCAGGCTTCACGGCAACTCAATTTTTGCGCGATGAGACTGTCCGGGCGATCGGGCGTCCCGAAGGGGCCGAGAAAATCTCGCGGCCCGGCGCACCATTGCTCGGCCTCAATGTCGCTGACCACAAATGCATTGTAGCGGTCGTGTGGACGCTCGTTGCAAATGTTCCAACTCAGAACCGCCTTAAGTTCCTCATCCCAACCTGCCTTGAAATGCGAGATCGGATTACTGAACGTCGGGTAGCCACCGAGCGCCCATTCAACGTACGGCACCAACCATAAATCCCGATTGCGCCTACTGATATTCTTAACCGATATCTCCCAAATCTCCGCCGATTCGTCGGGTGCCAGAAAGACTTTGCTTTCCGATTCGATCCCATGCGCCGCCATCTCGTAAACCGAATAGCCGAGTCCGACGCGATTGCGATACGTGTATTCGACTGGCTTCGCGGGCAACAAACCGGTGCTCCAAAACTCGCCAGACTCACGATCAACGATGTAGAAATAACGCCGCCCCTTGGAAATCATCCGCACACGGCCTTCCGGATGATTGAGCAACATCGCCTGATCGTTAAACACACCTTCGCCGCTGCCAAACTGGTTGTGCCCGGAAATCATCGTATCGTTCCAGAGGAAATTCACCTGATGACGGGGCGGCGCGAGCGCATCGGTGATGTGGTATTCACTACCATCTTCGTTAAAGTGACCAAATGCTGGAACGGTTGATTTCATGATTAAAGGTATCGGATTTGCCGACCGCAATCGGCGCACCGGGATTGGTTAATTTCGCAAAAAGACTGGGGTCATTAGCTCGACGCCTATCCACACACTTACCGCTGGGATGGATTGAAACGACTGCTTGCCACCAGACTAAAGGCGAAACCAGGCGCACATCCAACCCCATGATATTGGAACCATATGCAATTCATGAATATGGTTTCACCGGGATTCACTTGAGAACGCGGCGATTGATGGCAGATTGTATAATAAATTTAATCCCTCGCATCGATGCCTTTTGGAATTAAGCAGGCAGCAATGATGGCGAGTTAATCAGCAGAGCACCGTGACCATGATCTTGAGAAACACCCCTCTTTACGCCTTGTGCGCACTAATGTTTGGTATGGCGACGCAAGCCCAGGCTAGCAGTGATGTCGAACTAGTGGACCTTAGCGACGTCAACCAACTCAAAACCTTCGTCCGCTTCAGCCAGGTATCCAACATGGATGACGGCGTTCGTATCGACTATGAACTCAGCCCTAAGTGGCCCTCGGCCGAGTTTTATGCGCCTGAAGGCCAGACATGGGACCTCTCCGCCAAGGAAGCGGTGCTCGTCACATTGACCAACGTCGGAGGTTCGACCGAACGTTTCTTCATCCACTTGGGAAACCCAGGACCCGATCGCAGCAAAGTTAAAACGATCGGCTCGGGGCGCACTGACATCGCCCCGAACGAAACAAAGACGATCCGTGTGCCGATCAGTTCAGATGGCGGATTCGATCCATCAATGGTCGAGTTTGTCCGTATTTTCACGGGTATGCATAAAACTCCGGTTGCCGTAAAATTGAGTGGAGTTAAAGCGGTCGGAACGGGATCCCACCAAGCAGCGATCAGCTCCGCAAGCCCCACTCCGGCACCTACCGCAACCAACCACACCCCGGGAGCCAATTCTGTGCTACCAGATGCAGCGGGCAACCTCCTGGACTTGAGCGACGTGAACCAACTCGTCACGGACCTGCGCTTCACCTCCGTATCCAATTCTCCCGATGGCCCAATCCTGGACTTCGATTTGAGCCCGAAATGGCCCAGTGTCGAATTTTTCGCGGGCCCCAAAAAGACTTGGGATCTGTCCTCCTATCAGTTCGTGGATGCCGAGATCACGAATCTGGGCAGCAGTCAGGAGCGCATATTCATCTACTTGGCCAACCCCTACCAGAACCACAATAACAAGACCACTTGCGGCAGCGGCCGTGTGGACATTGCCCCGGGCGAAACCAAAACGATTCGGCTCGATCTGAGCCAGGGCAATGCAGGTTTCAACCCAGCCGATGTGGATGCGTTTCGTATTTTCACTGGCAAGCACAAGACGCCTGTAAAGTTAAAGCTCAGCAGCCTTAAAGCGGTAAAGTAGCATCAGGACTGCGCTTGCTAAAACAAAGATTATCAGCGTCGCGGTGACCTTCGGTGTAATGCCATTTTCAATGATGGTCACGTGGACATGTGCAGCGATAAAGAAATCCGTCTGGCTGTGGCTGAGCTGGGCACCATCACCCGCTATTGAGCAACGGTGTGCAGAGAAAGCATAGCCCAGCCCGTGATTGAAAATGCCAACGCAGCGACCTTCTAATCTGGCCCCAAGCCTGTAACCGAGTGCTTTTCCGCGCCAGCAGCGTTGGCTTTTCGTTCACAGGCTTCCCGACAGGCTCAGGCCAGGCCAGCCTGCGACACTCAAGCCACCTTGCTGGACACGAAAAATCACTGCGGCCTGATCGGCCAATTTAAAAGATAGGTGCTATAATCATCTGCGCGGTCGTTGGATGATCGGCCAGCGACGGCGCTCTAAGCACGGTGAACTTTGACGCTGATGACCTGATAAGGCTTGAATTCCACGAATTCATCGCAGGAGCCAACGCACTTATCGCCAAGATCCGTTAAGGAGATTTTCCAGCCAGATCTTGTCGTCAGCTTCAGTTTCCCACGTCGACCAGCGACTTCGTGCAAACGCAGAACCCAAGCGCCATCTTCAACCGGCTTCACCCAATGAGGCACCAGGGTATCCCCGCCCACCATGGATTCGATCACCGGCTCGATCGCATCACCCGTGTAAAAATGCGGCTCAGTAAAGAGGGTGTCTGCCAGTGAGGCTGGTTGACGCTCTCGGGACAAATCGGTGTCATGGCGCCCAATTGCCAATTCAATCGTATGCTGCCCCATATCACTATAAGGCGAATCAATATCAAGGCGCGTCAAGTGCGACGGCCAAGCTGATGAATGAGCCTCGTAACCGGTCACACGGGGACTGCGCACCAAGCTAATGCCGACATTCCCTTCACGAACAGTGGCACCATATTTATCCTTGGATACCACGAACAATCCTTCGCGCTCTCCTTCGTCGAACACCGCCAAGTAACGGCTGAAAGGGACCTCCCATTGCGCTTCGGCGGGCATGCCATCTGGCACCTGCTTGCGCAACACGCTGCCGAAAGGAATTCCAAAACGGGCGTTCACCGCTGCATATTTCGTGGGAAAAAGCAACTTAAGCAGGCACTCTGGCTCTTGCCAATTCAAGTCAACCTTGACCTGAACCAGTGGACTGCCCGCCTCCAGCATAAAGGTGACGGTCGCTTCGCTGGCCTCGCCGATTTTACGCGTTACCGCAAAACCGGTACGATGTGCACCCTCATCGATCTGGGTAATCGTGGGCTTTGCAGTGCAAAGCTCACCAATGCTAAGGACGTGTCGATCGATATCCCAAGGCTCGAAATTTGCCGCATGATCCGGATAGAGCATCAACTGTCCCAGCGGCGCAGATAGCGGCACCTCAACCCCTTCCCATTTCAGGCAGTCAATCCAACCGGACTCATTGAGGTGAAACTCAACCAATCCGTTCGTAACTGTGCTCTCCCTGGCACTTACCGCTTCCGGGGCCTCTTGAACAACGCGTTCCAATGGAAGGCCACTTAAAGGCGGCAAGCTGACATACTTCGCCCCCTCGTGGCTATCTACCCACTTATTCAGTGTGACGGCATGGGGATTGAACAAGCTCTCAGCTCCCTCACCTCCAAGTGCTGCCACGGCTTGTGAAAACTGTGACTCTGCATGCGAATCGAGTTCAGGCAGGCCCTCCAGATACACATCCCAAACCGAGCTACCCGGAATATAATCATGAAACTGCGCGAAAACCAAACGCTTCCACGTCGACTCCATTTCCCAGGTTTTACCCGTTGCGGCAGAAACGGCTTCAGCCACTTGCAGTGCCCGCTCCAGATTCCGGAAACTGGCCTTAAGGTTGCCGTGTGTCGTATAAGTGCCCCGGTGGTACTCCAGATAACATTCTCCTTGGTGAACAGGCAATTCGTTCCGAACCTGATTCAACCGACCGAAGAAACTCTCGGGTTGATCCCATTCGATTTCAGGCATGCCCGGCAGTGAACTCAATCGGCGTGCGCGCTCCAACATATCATCCGTTGGGCCGCCACCGCCGTCACCGTAACCGGTTGGCAAAAGATATTCATCGTAGATGTCCGCCTGCTGGTTTGCATGCAGCGGGGCCTTCACATCATTGACTCCCATGTGCGTGACGTATCCCGACTCTTGCGTAACGTGGGCCAAAATTTCCGAGCCGTCATTCCCCCTCCAAATAAAGCTGCTGTAGGGGAAGCGATTGATCGCATTCCAAGTCATCTTCGTCGTGAAAAAATATTCTACGCCGGTCTGACACATAATCTGAGGCAGGCAGGCCGAGTAACCGAACACATCCGGCAACCAGGTTAACTTCGACGATTCCCCGTTAATGGCCTCAAACCCCTGCTGCCCAAGCGTGAAGCTACGTGCCAAGGCTTCACCGCAGGCTATCATGGTGTCTGACTCCACGTACATGGCACCAGTCGCCTCCCACTTGCCCGATCCTATGTGGCCTTTCACACGCTCGTAGAGTTCAGGCTCACGGCGCGCAACGGCCTCATAACTCGCTGGCTGGCTGTAGGCGAATCGGTATTCTGGATACTCATCCATCAACCGATCGACGGTCGCAAAAATATTAACGGCCTTCAACTCTCCCATGCGCTCGGGCCAAATCCAAACCAGATCGAGATGCGCATGCCCAGTGAGCACGCACTTGGCGAAAGTCTTATCCATCCGCAATGTGGCATAGAGCTTCGCCAAGCTTTTCCGCATGGCTGCAATGCCCTTCCGATCCAGCTCATTGACGGCGTCTTCCATGCCGCGTAACATCTTACGATAGACCGGCGTGAACTGGTCCACCAGAGGCTGTAAGCCAAAACCATTTAATCCAGTTGAAACTTGTGGATTCTCACGATGACGCTGGTCCATCGCCAAATCAAAAAGACACTTCAAATCGTGATACGCATTCCACGCCTCGTCATCGCGCGACATCACAGCTGCGCCTTCGAAGTAACTCCCCTCGGCATCCATACCATTCGCATTGGGATGCCAAATTGCGCTTTGAATACAACTCGACTGCACCCAGACTTCCTTCGTTCCCTCTGGTAGTCGACAGCGCGAGTGTGCGACATTAAAACCGAAATAGGCTTTGTCGTCTACGTATAGCGTCGCCTCCCCTTGGTCCTTCCACTCCAGCCACGTGTTCACATCAGCTGCTTCAGGCAACGTGACCAGGCACCAGCGCTGATCGAAAAGCCTGCCCCAAAATGTGCATGGCATCACTCTACTACGTTCCAATAATTTGCCTTCGGCCAGAGGCAATTGCTTGGGCTGGGCTTTCGAAGCCTCAACTTCAACCAATCGGCGGTCAAACCAGACTGCAGCATTCAAGCGACTTATCGCGGCATTGACTCGGTTAGGAATCAGTTGGGGAAGGTGGTGATTTGGAAGCATAAATTAATCATTAAGTTTAGCAAATATTGCCACACAAGTCTTGCGGCCAATCGACAATTTATTACGCTTACTTGATGCTTAAACTGTCCACGTTTGATTGGCCAAAGGCGTATTCCTGCACCTACGAAGCCTACGATTACAACTTCGTCGCCAATCCCAAAATTCATCTGCAAGACTACCATGAGTTCTTCTGGATTGAGTCAGGGCGCGGCTGCCACCTGATTAATGGCGATCGAAGGCTAATGGAAACCGGCTATTTTTGCCTGGTCCGCTCTGATGATGCTCATGGATTTTCCGCGTGGGACCCCGAAGGCCAGATGCGCCTGATCAACTTCGCCTTTCCCTCCGCAATCTGGGAAATGATTCGCGCGAGCTTCTTCCCCAATGGAATACGCTTATTTGACCATAAATCCGTTGCAAAACGTGAGTATCAACTCAGCAGTGACGACCGCGAACGACTCCGCCAAATGGGAAAAGACCTCGCTGCAGGCCATTGGGATGAGACGAACGCCGCCGCCTATCTTCACGGCGTGCTCGCGCTGCTTGACAACCGCGATCGCGAAACACAAGCCCGTCCGGCAATGCCCGAATGGCTTACTCATGCAGTGCGATCTATTGAAACCTGGCCCAATTTTGTGGGCGGCGTACCGGAGTTTGTCCGCATCGCCGGTCGCAGTCACGAACACGTTAGTCGCGATTGTCGGCGACTACTCGATACGACACCGCGCGACATCGTAAACCGCGCCCGCCTCAAATGGGCCTCCATGCAGTTGGAGACGTCACAAAAAGAAATCATCAACATAGCCCACGATTGCGGTTTCGAAAACCTGGGGCACTTTTATAAACTCTTCAAAGCACAGCATCAGACGACACCACGTCAGTATCGTATCCGCTACGGGATACCGCAAATGAATCACTAACGCGGCTCGGGAATTCCTTCAGCCAGTGCTGGTAATAATTTTCAGAAGTCCAACACTCCTAAAATGCAGGTGCCCATATACTTTGATTCCATATGCAATGCAGACAAGGCAGGGGACGTTATTTGAAGTCATAATTTGGCGTTTGCTTCAAATTCCATACAGTCCGGACTTCGATGTATTCATTTTACATCGATGCGTTAATACTTCGAAATCAGCTGTTCAATATCACGAAATACATAGCATATTTCTATCCTTGTTTCGTATCCCGACAGGGGCCGCATTGCGATGTAGACCAGCGCACCACAGTTTAATGTAAAAAATTTATTTGAGTAGATATTGTAAAATGGCATCGCTTTCGTATCTACTGGCCCATGGTCAGCTTTAAGCGTTACAGTTTAGTATGGATAGTTTCGTCCCTACTCCTTGTTGGATTTTTAGGCAATAGCATCAGTAGTTACTATGTTTCCCGCGAGAATGTGCGCAGAACAATCACTGAGAGCTCCCTTCCGTTGACCTCCGACAACATCTATTCGGAGATCCAGCAAGACCTGCTTCGACCGATCTTCATCTCGTCAATGATGGCCAATGACGCCTTCTTGCGGGACTGGGCTCTATCCGGCGAGAAAAACGTGGATCAAATAAAGCGTTTCCTCGAAGAAATAAGGAGAGAGTACGATACGGTTACCAGCTTCTTCGTCTCCGAAGAAACGCGAAATTACTACTACGGCGGCGGCATCCTGAAGCAGGTAAATCAGGATGAACCCCGGGACGTATGGTACTTCCGCGTCAGCGAAATGGACCAGCCATTCGAGATCAACGTCGATGTCGATATGGCCAACAAAGACGCCTTAACTATCTTCGTAAATTATCGCGTATACGACTATGAACAGAACTATATCGGCGTTGCTGGAACGGGCCTGACCGTCAACCACGTCAATGCGATGATCGAAGAGTACGAAGAGCAATTTAATCGTGAAATATTCTTCGTTAGCAATGATGGACAAATTGTTCTGGGCCCCCAAGGCGGCCCACTCGCCACCTATGATTCGATTTCCAACG
>JBNNDZ010000035.1:0-3299 GCA_050285865.1 Puniceicoccales bacterium | reverse complement strand
AATGGCGTCGACGAAAAGCTGATCACCGGTGACGCCGACGACTACGACAAGTTCCTCGCCTGGTGCAAGACGGTGCCCTACACGTTGCGCAACCCACTTTACCATTGGTCGCACCTGGAGTTGAAGCGCTACTTCGGCATCGATGACCTGATCGACGAAAAATCCGCGCCGTCGATTTGGGAGCGCGCCAACGAGCAGATCGCCAGTGACGATTTCACGGTCAACGCGCTCCTCAAGCAGTTTCAGGTGAAGGTCGTTTGCACGACGGACGATCCCACGGATTCGCTGGAGCACCACATCGCCGCGGCGGCGAACCCGAACGTGACCACGGCGCTTTACCCGACGTTCCGTCCCGACGCCGCGTTCCGCCTCGAAGACCCGGCGGCGTTCAACCAGTGGCGTGAAAAGCTGGCCGCAGTTTCGGGCGTGGACACCGGCAGTTTCCAAGGGTTCAAGGATGCGCTCCAGCAGCGCCACGACTTCTTCCATTCGGTTGGCGGTCGCCTTTCGGACCACGGTTTGGAAAAATGTTTCGATCGCTTTTGCAGCGACGAGCGCGCCGCTTCGATCTTCGACACGGTCGTCGGCGGCAAGGAAATCGCACCGGAGCAAATCGAGGAATTTGCGAGCAACCTTATGGTGTTCTTCGGTCACCTCGACGCGGAGAAAGGCTGGACAAAACAGCTCCACCTGGGTGCGATGCGCAACAACAACACGCGCCTGTTCAAGCAGATCGGCCGCGACATCGGGTGCGACTCGATTGGCGATTATTCGCAGGGCGTCGCGTTGAGCCGTTACCTGGACCGCTTAGACCAGGATGACCGCTTACCCCGGATTGTGATTTATAATCTGAATCCCGCCGACAATTATCTCATGGGGACTATGATCGGAAATTTCCAGGACGGCAGCGTTGCGGGCAAGATTCAATTCGGCAGTGGCTGGTGGTTCCTCGATCAAAAGGAGGCGATGGAATGGCAAATGAACACGCTGTCGAACCTCGGCCTGCTGCGCCGCTTTGTCGGCATGCTCACGGATTCGCGCAGCTTCCTGAGTTTTCCGCGCCACGAGTATTTCCGCCGCATCCTGTGCAACCTCATCGGCGACGACATCGCCAAGGGAATTATCCCAGACGAATGGGAGCTTTATTCACCGCTCGTGCGCGAGGTGTCCTACGACAACGCGGCGAACTTCTTCGGATTCGAACTACCGGCGTGATTTTTAAAAATAACAACTCCCAACAGCATTGATTATGAACGACGTGAAACTTGGCATCATCGGCGTGGGCAACATGGGCACGGCCCATGCCCGTAACATCATCGACGGCAAAGTGCCCGGTTGTCAGTTGGCAGCCCTGTGCGACCACAATGAAGAACGCTTGAAGGCGTTTGCGGATATCAAACATTTCTCCAGTGCTGAAGAGATGATTAATAGCGGTGAGGTCGACGCAGTTCTTATTGCCACCCCGCACTACGATCACACCACACTCGGTATCGCCGCGTTGCAGGCAGGACTGCACACCCTTGTTGAAAAGCCTATTTCTGTCCACAAGGCGGATTGTGAACGCTTAATTGCGGCACACACGAATAAGGATGTCGTTTTTGCGGCGATGTTCAATCAACGCACGGACGCGCGCTACATCAAGCTGCGCGAACTCATCACCAGTGGGCAGTTGGGTAAGATTAATCGCGTTAACTGGATCATCACGGACTGGTTCCGCACGGCGCAGTATTATTCATCCGGCGGCTGGCGTGCGACGTGGAGCGGGGAGGGCGGCGGCGTGCTGCTCAATCAGTGCCCGCACCAGCTCGACCTCATGCAGTGGCTCTTTGGTATGCCGAAGAAGGTTCGCGCATTTTGTCAGATCGGTCGTTTCCATGACATTGAAGTGGATGACAACGTCACCGCCTATCTCGAATACGAGTCCGGCGCGACGGGAGTATTCATCACCACCACAGGCGAAGCGCCGGGCACGAACCGTCTGGAAGTTGCGGCTGAGCGTGGCCGCGTGATCATCGAGGGCGACGGCATTAAGTGGACTCGCAACGAAATCGAAACGTCGGAATACAATGCGACGTGCACAACCGGTTTCGACAAGCCAGCGACATGGAATATCGAAATCCCGTCTTTTGGCATTGGTGAGCAGCATATCGGCATCATGAAGAATTTTGTCGCAGCCATCCGCGAAGGTGCAGAGCTGATTGCACCAGCCGAGGAAGGTATTCATTCGGTTGAGCTTGCTAACGCAATGCTGCATTCGAGCTTTACGGAATCGACGATCGAAACTCCGATTGACGCTGCTGCCTATGAGGCGGCACTCAAGGAGAAGATTGCCAACTCGACATTTGTTAAGAAAACCAGCGAGAGCACTGGGGCAGTCGCGGACATGTCCGGATCATTCTCACGCTAGTTCGTTGAGTCACAATCACCCCCAAGTAATCCCACCTTACCATGGCAGATAAAGACGGAATGAATTACGCGCCGACTGCGGCGAAACCTGAACCTGCGGTGCAGCCCGGCGAGTTTGTATTCGCGGCGGCACACCTCGATCATGGCCACATTAATGGCCAGGTGAATGGCTTGCGCGAAGCAGGCGGACAGCTGAAATATATCTACGAGCCCAATCCGGCCAATCAAGGTACGGTCGATGCGCTTTTAAAAAATAATCCCGGCTCGAAGGTTGTGGATTCGCTGGATGCTATTTTAGCAGATGGTGAAATCAAACTCGTAGCCGCTGCAGCGATCCCCAATGAGCGAGGCCCGCTGGGCTGTAAGGTCATGGAGGCGGGTAAGGATTACTTCGTCGACAAATGCCCGTTCACCACGCTGGATCAGCTTGCGCAAGCGCGTGAAGTTGTGCAGCGCACCGGACAGAAATACATGGTCTATTACTCGGAGCGCGTTCATGTGGAGTCGGCGTGGTATGTGGACCAACTCATCCAAGACGGCGCGATTGGCGACATCGTGCACATGGAAATCTTTGGTCCGCACAGCCTGAACAAATCGAACCGGCCCGACTGGTTCTTTAATAAGGAGCAATATGGCGGCATCCTCACTGACATCGCCTCGCACCAGTTCGATCAGTTCCTGCACTACACACGTCAGACTGGTGGCGAAGTTGTGCATGCGCGCGTCGATAATTTCGCCAACGCAGATAAGCCGGGCTTGGAAGATGTCGGTGAGGCGGTGCTCGTTTTGGATAACGGTGTGTCGTGTTTCTCGCGCGTTAACTGGTTTACTCCACCGACAATGCGTGGCTGGGGTGACGGCCGCACCTTCATCACCGGGACCAAGGGCGTGAT
>JBNNDZ010000034.1:0-3714 GCA_050285865.1 Puniceicoccales bacterium | reverse complement strand
CAGACATCGACGACTTGAAAGGTATTCCACCCACCGTTGCCATCGAGCAACGCGTCACCCGTGGAACCCGAAAGTCCACGGTCGCGACGATTACCGAAGTCGCTCAATACCTGCGTTTGCTCTACGCGAAAGTCGGCGTGCAGCACAGTCCCACGACTGGAGAGCCTGTTTCCGCACAGCCCATCGGCACACTTAAGAAACGTTTGGCTGCCGAAGTTTCCAAACCCGCGGCAAAGAAAGCCCGTTCCCTGTATCTCTGCGCGCCCCTGATTCGTGCACGCAAAGGCCATCACCAGCCATTGGCAAATTGGGCTGAAGATCACGGATATGAGTTGTTGCGATGCGACGGAAAAATTGCCCCGGTGGTTCGCTTTGAAAAACTCGACCGTTACCGTGAGCACGACATTGAATTGCCCCTCGACTTGGGCAAACCAGCCGCCCGCGCGGATAACGCACAAGCTCGCCTCGATGAAGCTCTCAAACTTGGCAAGGGCAGCTGTTTTTTAATGACTGAAAACGGCGAAACGCTCGCTTGGTTTTCCACCCGCCGCACAGACCCCGTTACGGGCGAGGCCTTCCCCGAACTCGACCCCAAGCACTTCTCCTGGAACTCACCAAAGGGCTGGTGCCCCGCCTGCCGCGGCCATGGGTTTATCCATGAATGGATGCTCGACCATGAAGACTACGAGGAAATCCCCGACGACGCCGAGGGCGGACAAGAATGCCCCGAATGCGACGGTGCGCGTCTAAACCCGGTTAGTCGCGCCGTTCGTTTAACGGTCAAAAAACCGACTGCACGCAAATGGCTTGGTGAGGATAGCGAAGGCCTCATCACATTGCCCGAACTCTTGGCGCAACCACCGTCGGGCGTGCTCGCACTCCTGCGCAATCTAAAGCTTGATGCCCGCGCAAAACAAATTGCAGCTGAGATTATTCCCGAGGTCGAGGAACGGCTACGCTTCATGGACCGCGTCGGCCTAAGCTACCTTTCGCTCGACCGGGCCACGGCAACATTGTCCGGCGGAGAGGCACAGCGCATCCGCCTGGCCGCACAGCTGGGGTCGAACCTTGCGGGTGTCCTTTACGTTCTCGACGAGCCAAGCATTGGTCTGCACGCGCGCGACAACGACGACCTCATCAAGTCGCTTCATCAACTGCGCGACCAGGGTAACACACTGCTCGTGGTCGAGCATGACGATGAGACGATGCGCGCCGCCGATCACGTTATCGATCTCGGACCAGGTGCCGGTGTGCATGGTGGCCAAATTCTAGCCGAGGGTAATTACCCGGCAATCATGAAGGCCGAGAAGAGTCTGACCGGACGCATGCTCAAAGACGGCATTCCGCATCCACTGCGTGGTGAATACCGCCCGCTTCCGGCTGAGTGGAATCCACGTTCACGAGCAAAAGAACCCGATTGGCTCGTTTTGCGGGAACCACGTTTACGCAATCTAAAAGGCGGCGAACTGCGATTACCGCTACAAAGACTCATCATGGTATCCGGCGTTTCCGGCGCAGGCAAAAGTACGCTGCTACGCGATCTACTTCATCCCATTGTCGACGAGGCCATTCGACTGAACTCAAAAAAAATCCAGCCCAAAGACCTCGCCACAAATTCACCGTTGGCGGCGGTAAGTAACCCTTTCAAAGAACTTTTTGGCGGCAACGCATTCCGCAAGATTATCGAGGTCGACCAGGCTCCCATCGGCAAAACACCACGCTCGACACCCGCAACCTACATCGGAGCATTCGACATCATCCGCGAGGTGTTTGCCACGTTGCCGGAAGCCCGTATGCGTGGACTTTCTGCAGGCGCATTCTCGTTCAACACCAAGGGTGGACGCTGTGAAACGTGCAAGGGCGCAGGCCGGATTAAACTCGAAATGGCATTCTTGCCAAACAGCTATCAGCCATGCGACGACTGCGGCGGCCGACGCTATTCCAGCGAAATGCTGGAGCTACGTTGGAACGGCAAAAACATCGCCGATGTCCTGGAGATGACTTTCGATGAGGCGGCAACGTTTTTTGATTTCCACTCGCGCTTGGGTGACCTCATGCGGCTCATGGTGGAAACGGGCCTCGGCTATCTAACGCTTGGCCAAAGCAGTCCCACGCTTTCCGGCGGCGAAGCACAGCGACTAAAACTCGTGAGTGAACTCGCCCTGGGCCTGCCCAGCTTTAAAGAAAAGTCGCGTAACATTCTGCGCCGAAACCTCTACATCTTGGAGGAGCCGACGATCGGCCTGCACTTGAGCGACTGCCAGCGACTTATCGAGCTGCTCCACCGACTCGTCGATCAGGAGCACAGCGTCATAGTCATCGAGCACAATCTCGACCTCATCGCGGAGGCCGACTACGCGATCGAAATTGGACCAACGGGTGGTGCGGATGGCGGCGAAATACTTTTTCAAGGCTCAGTTGCCGATCTGGCCAAGGAGTCGCGTTGCCCGACTGCTCCTTATCTGCGCAAGCTACTAAAGCAGTAGCTACATAAATGCTTTAAGGAAAAATGTTCTCGAATCGATGCCTTGCCCCAAAACCGTACATGGAAAAGCGGAGGGAAATGAAACCCTCCGCTTGGGATTGTAGCGGTAAGCAAACCGGTGTTAGCTAACTATTACAGGCTGCTAAGCTGAGCGACGCGGTTCAGTTGAGCTTCGTCGATGATTTCGACTTGGTTGGCCTTCATCATGATGCCCGACTCGTGCCAGTGGCGGACGCCGCGGAAGACGACGTAGTCACCTTCAGTAAGTTTAGTATCAGTTGCTTCGGCATTGAGCAGCACACGGGTGTTGCGGCTATCGCCCAAGGCCAAGTCTACAACGGTCGACTCTTCGGAGTTCTCGTTGAGTTGCTCACGAGAAATACTGCCAACTTCGCCAGCGACGATGTAGTAGGCATTCGGGTCAAAGTCTGCAGGCATAACGGCCTGTGACTCGTCAATTGCTACTTGCTCGGGCGCACGGCGCTCAACGTTCTGAGTTTGGCCGTCCTGCTCATCCCAGTAAGAGATGCCATCCACGTCTTGGCCTTGCAGAGTTTCTTGTGGGACAACTTCGCTTTCCACATTGCGGCGAACGACAAATGTGGTCATGTCCTTTTCGCGCTCTTCGATGACGCCAAATCGCTTGCCGTCGATATCATTGGCACCGTAGATTTTTTCTTCGGCGCTATCGTTGTTAGCCAAAGCCAAAGAAGTGCCAATGGCACCGGTTGCAATCAGGGTGGAGATCAGTGTGTGCGTTTTCATAGCGGTCTTGTGTTGTTTGGTTGAATCTTGTTTCCGGGAATCTGTTGCCCAGATGCACTGCTAATTGCCTAACCCATGCCAACTCTGTCCCCAAGACCGCCAAGCCCTTTATATACGCACTTTAGGGCGAAAATAATTTTTTGAGAAAAATTCTTATCTGGAAATTTCATTATCCTGCATGGCAGATGAATGCGACGGATATGCAATTTGCATGGCGCTGGAGGAGCATGTGCCCACACCCTCAAAAAACCACTAACTAGAGCACTTTTCTTTTAAATAGGCCGATCAGGCCGCAGTGATTTTTCGTGTCCAGCAAGGCTGGTTTGAGTGTAGCAGGCTGGAAGCCTGTGAACGAAAAGCCAACGCTGCTGGCGCGGAAAAGCACTCGGTTACAGGCTTGGGGTCAGATTAGAAGGTCGCTGCGTTGGCATTTCAATCACGGGCTTCCAGCCCGCTCAATCAAT
>JBNNDZ010000033.1:0-8690 GCA_050285865.1 Puniceicoccales bacterium | reverse complement strand
CCATGGTGTCATTGTGCGGTGAGGCACCGTGGTTGCGCAGGTCGAGTGCGAAGACTTCGAAGTGCTCACAGAGTTCTTTGGCAACGGATACCCAGTTGCGCGACGAGCCGAGGAGCCCGTGTAATAAAACCAGCGGCGGCTTTCCTTCGCCACCAAAATAGCGGTAATGCAATTTTACGGGTTTCACGGTTTACATCATGTCCAAGTAACCTGTTTTCGCAATGGGAATTCATAGGAAACCCCAAGGCGAGTTTTGGCGGCAGCCATTACCCAAGTATCACTTGGCCTACTGATCTAGTGGGCGTGCCCGTGGTCGTGATCATGGTCGTGATCGTGGCCATGGTGATCGTGGTCGTGAAGATTGTATTGCTCCATCGCAGGCTCGGGCTGCGGTTCGGGTTCCGGCTCGGTGCCGGGGAGGCCGAAAGAGAAATCCGGGGAACCGAGGCCGGTTTCTTCAAAATCGTAAATGGGCTCGTTGGGCTCCTGAGGGAGGCGCTCAATCAACGGCACGTCGAGCTCATGTTCGAGCTCACGGATGCGCTCCAGAACAACGTCCCGTGCGGCAATGGCGCTCTCGTTGGGCGGGGGCAACTCAGCGTAGAGGTCTTTCAAGAACGCGTAGGCTTCCTGCTCACGTCCTTGTCGGCGGAGGAGTTCCGCGTAAATGCGGGCTGCGAAATACGGTGCATCCGGCATTTCGGAGACTTCCTTGTAATACTTGGCCGCCTCTTCGAGGTCTTCCAGTTTGTTCAGGTAGATTTGGGCTTTCTCCAGCGGCACGCGGTAGTCGTCGGGATGGAACTGCGCAGCACGGTCCATCATGGCGATGCCCCGGGCAGCCTGTTCGGCGAAAATCCGGTCGCGCACGGCCTCGGGGACGTCTTCCCATTCGCCGCGTTCGCGGACGCGCCATACCGGGATATCGTAGGAGATCATGCGGGCTCCGTTGAGCCAGAAAAACATCGGGCGCGGGTCGATGGAGGTCGTCAGCGCGATCAAGGCTTCGGTGTTGGGGCGGTCCTTGCGTTCCCAGAAATAATTTGCCCGCAGGAAAACGAAGTCCGCAATAATGGTCCGCATGCCGCCAAGCAGGCCGAGGACCATGCCCTGACCGAGCGCGTCCTCGACATCGGAAAGGTTCATCTCGGGCTGAAGTTTCTTCACCTCGTTCCACGAGCGGCTTTCGACCGGCGAAGTGATCAGACCCGCCAACGCCAGTACCGCAAGCACGACCGCCGTCTGTTTGCCAACACGAAGGAACCAGTTGTCAGGGTTTAGGGGCATGGATTTAAAGAAATTTTGTCGCTGTCGGAATCGCTGTCGCTATCTTCATCGTTGCTCGTTATTGGTCTGCTCGATGGCGATAGCGATTGGGATGGATACTTGGTTAAATCTCCCGCTTGCGGAAGGCATAGCCAGCCAGGCCGAGGAATACCGCGATGTAAACCGCGCCGTAGAGAAGCAGCCCGAGGTAGGCCGTAATCGAGACTGAGGCCCCTTCCGGCGTGAAGATCAACGCATCGCCCGCGTTGTACATTTGTAGGTTGGGGAACATCAATCCGAGCAGGCCGACGATGCCGCGCAGGATTGGGTTCTCGATGCCTGACCAGTGATCCCGTGCGATGTACTGCAGTTGGCAGATGATCAGCATGAAGAACGAAATGATGACCGTGTAGAGATTCGTGTTGGAGAAGCTCGCGATGAACAGCGTCATAGCCACTAAGATGCCGAACTTCGCCAACTCGCTGAGGGCAAACATCGCCAGGCCGCCATATTGCACCAGGCGTCCATCGGTAAAGGCGTCCGGATGCTGCTCCATCAGGCCGCTCTCGCGCCAATACAACACGATGGCCAGCAGGGAGAACATCAACGCGACGAAGGCCGCCAGCACGAGGAACACGCCGAAGAATTTCCCGACAAGGAACTCCCACCGGTAGACAGGCTTGGCGAGCATCGTGAGCGCAGTGCGGTTTTCAATTTCGTTGAAAAAGAGTTGGGCAGTCACGAAGACGGACAGGATCGACCCGAATAGCAGCACGACGCCGAGCGCCATGTCGGTGATGAATTTCAATTCCGAGCTGCCGAAGTCGAATTGGCGGAAAAAGTTCGCGCTCGCAATGAGGGCAATCGAGAGCACCAGCAGAACGTTGAAGAACTTCTGCCGGACGGCTTCGAGGAAAGTGTTGCGGGCGATAAGCCCGAGGCGGGTGACGATGGCACTCATTTAATTGCCCTCCTTTCCGTCGCGGACGTCTTGCCCGGAGCCGATGGCTTGGTTGTCGGTGTGTTGGAGGAAAAGGCGGTCGAGGCTGATACGCGGCGCTTCAACCGAGTCCAGCTTGGCACCATGCTTGGCCAGCACGGCTTCGATTTCCTCGCGGCAGGCCGGGTTGTAATCCCGCACGATCAAGCTGCGCTGGTCTTCTTTTTCCAGGAGCTCATCGACGCCGCCTTCGAGGACCAGCTTACCGCGGCTCATAATTGCCACACGGTCGCAGACGCCCTCCACCTGAGCGAGCAAATGGGAACAAAGCATAATGGTTTTGCCGCGCTGCTTGAGTGCCATAATCAGCTCGGCAATGGCGTGCGAACCAACAGGGTCGACGCCGGCCGTGGGCTCATCGAGCACGATCAATTTGGGGTCATGCACAATCGCCTGGGCGATGCCAATGCGCTGGAGCATACCCTTGGAGTAGGTCCCCACGCGGCGGTGTGCGGCGCTTTCCATCGACACGAGTTTGAGCGTGTCTTCGGTGCGGTCGTTGATCTCACTCTTGGGCACGCCGCAGATGCTGGCGTAAAAGCGGACCAGTTCGCGGCCGGAAAGAAACTTATAAAAATACGGTGCCTCGGGGAGGAAGCCCACGTTGTGGCGGGACTTCACCGAGTGGCTGTTGATTCCGTAGATTGAGCACTCGCCACGCGTCGGTTCCAGCAGGCCAAGGACGATTTTCATCGTCGTGCTCTTGCCACAACCATTGGGGCCGAGCAGGCCGAAAATCTGGTTGTCGTGGATTTCCAAAGAGACGTCGTCCACGGCGCGCAGCTTAACGCCACGCATGCCGATCCGGAAGTCCTTCGTCAGGTTTTTAATCGCAATAGCGGGTTCGCTCATGGGGTTTTTAATGGGTAATCTCGAAGCTACGGTAACTGGGTTCGCAGTTGCGTGACTCAATGTCAACATTGCGGATAAATGGCTCCAGCCGGTTTTCAACTTCCTCACGGAAGGCTTTAACCTCGGATTCCTTGCCTTCGGCTACCAGACGCACGCGTCCGTCGTCCAGGTTTTGCACCTCGCCGGTGACCTCAAACTCCTTGGCCACCTGCAGCGTGGCATACCGGAACCCGACGCCCTGCACCCGCCCGGTAAAGTGAACTTCTTCCCGATAAATCGCATCAGCCATGGTGGGAAAACTAAAGCACCGCCGGGGCCGCATTTTCAACGTCAATCTGCGGGATCGGCCGGAGATTTGATTTCCGTAACCATATCTTTTCACAACGAATCCAAATTTTCCTCTAACAAATTGCGAACACCGGTGTCTGACTCGCAGGACGGTATGGCTTATGCTAGAAAGGATCTGACGGGAAACTTCAATTGAAGATTGATTTATTTCAGTTATCGGCCAAATTTAAAAATAACCCGAACGGGGCATCATTATGAGCGCTTACGATTTTGACAATTCCTCTGACGGCGACTGGGACAACAGCGAGGAGATGAGTTGGAACGAATTTGACTGGCAGCGCTACCTCAAGCAGAACGAAAAAGAAATCGGCGAGTTTTTGGGCCATTATCACCGGCTCAAGCACAAGCCCGGCCACCTGGATGAAATTGCCCACCTTATGCGTTGGGAAATTGACGACTGGGGCGGTGCTGAAGGCTTTGACGACGCTGAGGACTTTGACGACGACGAGGAGAAAGAGCTCGACGCCAACGATTTCGACCCATACTCGGTGCACAAGCACCCGGTTTACATCGTCAGCCACGGCCTGTACCAACATCTTTTCCATTGCTGGGAACATTTCCTGGGGCAAAACAAGGCCTCAATTGACGGGCTCGCCGGAGCACGCTTCTCGAGCAGTCTTCACGTGGGCGAGTTCAATGCCGTCATGGGCATCAACGCGCTCGACATGGGGGACTTCAACCTCGCCGTGTGCCACCTGAAAAACGGCCTCGCCGCGATCAATCACACGATGGCGCTGTTGCAGGAAATCCGCATCGAGAATACGCGCTTGCTCCACGCCTTCCAGTCGGAGGCCCTGCAAGTTCTCTTCGACCTGCGCGACCTCTGGCTCCGCGTCATGCACGATTGCCGCGAGGAAGAACGCCGCCACAAAGACCGCTAAAACGCGGTTTTGCACGCAAGGGTAGCGCGGTTGGTCCCCAACCGCACGCGTCACGCTTTAGGTCGTTTGCGAACCGGCTCCACGCGCGTGACGAATGCGCTACGCTTGTGCGTGACGAATGCGCTTGGGGACCAAGCGCGCTACCCTTCTGATGCGCGCTACCTTCTGATACCGCATCCCCCTTCGCGCTTGACCCGATTGCGGGCCGCGATGTTACTTAAGTCTGCATGGCCCTATCGCGTATTACCCCAGTTTTCCTATTCGTTGCGGCGCTCGCAGCCGTTTTTCCTTCATTGCATGCCGCCCAGGTTGCGGCTGGTCCCATGGTCGGTGCGCCGGAGATGCGTTCCATGCCATTGTGGGTGCAGCTCGATGGTCCGGGAAAGGTCCAGTTCAGCTATTGGCCCGCGAGCAACGCCTCGCAAGTCACCCGTTTGCCGGAGCAGCAGGCCACCCGTGAAAATGGCTATACCGTTACATCGGTTGCCGCACCACTGGATCCCGGCACAGCTTACGGCTATGCCGTGGCGGTCGATGGGAAGCAGATCAATTTCGAACACGAAACGACCTTCACCACGACGCCGTTTTTCACCGACCGCGCGCCGCCGCCGGACTTCACCGTCGCCCTGGGCAGCGGCCACCGCGTCAACGACGCCGCTTATGATCCGCTCAACCGTATTCCCGGCGACGGTTATGGCGCGTTTTTGGCAATTCTAGCCAAGCAGCCAGCCTTCATGCTGTGGGCGGGCAACTCGGTCACCCTTCGTGAGCCCGACTGGGGCTCCCGCGAAGCCATGATTGCGCGTTACGGCAAGGAGCGTTCCCAGCCCGAAATGCAGTCGCTGATGGCATCTGTGCCACAAGCCGCCGCGTTTTCCCGGGGTGAAGTTGGCCCGGAAAACGCCGGCAAGCACTTCCGCAACCTCGACGACGCCCACGAGGTTTTCGACCTGTTCTGGCCGAACCCGACCACGGTTTCCAGTGTCGGCGGAGCGGTGACGACCGTCCGCTACGGCGACGCGGAATTCTTTCTGCTCGACGACCGTTCCTTCCGCGACATGGAGCAGTTCGACGGCAAAAAGCAGATTCTTGGCACGGAACAAATTGAATGGCTCCGCCGTGCCCTGCGCGAAAGCTCCGCGACGTTCAAGGTAGTCGTTCTGGGCACCTCTGCGCTGAGCCCGTCCGACTCGACGAAGAATCTCAAGTCGGCACCCAATGACCAAAAGGAGCTCATGGAAGCGCTGACCCGTGACCGGACTGGCAGCGTGGTCTTCGTTTGCGGCGGTAAGGATTTCGGCGAGCTCACAAAGATGGTCCGTGCCAATGCACCCGATCTCTACGAATTGTCGCTTGGACCGCTGACGGATCGCCCTACCGAGCGCACCGATGAATTGAACTTTTACCGCGTCCCGAACACCTCGACGTTCACCCGGCAATTCGCCACAATGCGGTTTCACGGCTCCGAAGACCAGCGCCAGTTGACGATTTCCGTTTTTGACAGCAACGGCACCCAGCTTTGGACGCAGACGATCGCCGAAGACACGATGCGTTTCTAAGCCCTTTCGTTTTTATCTGCTCTACAAAACCACCATGCCAGAAGTCACACCCGTAAACCCATTCTCCAAGATCGATCCGGAAAAGCTCCGCAAGAACGCAGGTTACGCGCAAGCGGCCGGAATTATCATGATAATCCTCGGGGTGCTCGCGGTGATGTTACCCGGGCCGTTTTCGCTTGGATTGGAGCAATTTCTCGGCTGGTTGATTCTTTTCAGCGGTATTCTGCAGGCGTTTGCGGCGCTTCAGCATATCCAGGTGAAGGGGCAGGGCTGGGCAGTGCTAAATGGCGTATTTATGGCGATTGCTGGCGGGCTGATGATTGCATTGCCAATGGCTGGCGTGCTCGTTTTAACGGTCATTCTGACGGCGTTTTACTTTGCTGATGGCGCATTGAAGTTGATGGCGGTGGCTCAAGGTAAGAATGTGCCTGGTCGTGGCATGATCCTGGTCAACGGCGTGCTGGGGATTATCATTGCCGGGATCGTGATTTCGGAGTGGCCGATTTCCGCGAGTTGGTTCATCGGCATCATCGTCGGCGTAAACCTGCTGCTCGGTGGCATGACGTTGCTCACGCTCGCTTCCGCTGCCAAGAAGGCCGCGTAGATTGCGATTGTTAACGGGGGAGCTCGCTGTTCCTAGCGGGCTTTCTCTGCCTCTCCTCCAGCGTGATGGAACTGCCCGGTAGGGACACTGGGCACTGCCGTTATTGGAAGATAGCTTAACTGACACCACCCTAGCTGGCGAATGCGGTTGGGGACCAACCGCGCTACCTTTGGGGTAATGCCGAAAGGGCTCAGTTGTTTCCGGGGGTGGATTCGGAATGGGGCTTTTTGCGCCGCGACTTTGGCTCGAAGGGTGCGAGAAAAGCGTCACGGAAATCATAGCCGCCGGCAAAGTCTTCGGGCTGGTCATTCTCCGTCTTTCCGAGCACGCCCCATTCGACGAGATTGAAAACGATGTCACCGAAATCTTCGCACTTCTTTACGCCCCAGTGATGCAGGAGCGTGAAGGATAATGGCCCGTATTGATCGAGTGCAAAATCTCGAATGCCGGATAAGAGTTCCTGGCCGGTGACATGACGTGTCTCCCGCTCGGGATCTTCCTTGAGCTGTTTTATGGTGTGGTCCAACCCGAGCCGCACAAAGTGGTAGGCCCCCGGTTCGTAGCGCGCGTCTTCCTTGCGGATCAGCGTCACGACCTCATCAAAATCTTTCGTCGCCATCTTCGTTAACGATGAGGTTTTCCCCTTGTGGGTCAAGTTTGCTTGTCGGAGGGCGGAGGCGGATTTCGGTTTTCAGTTTTCGGTTTGTGGTGGATAGTCGTCGGGTGTCGATTTTTGGTTTGCGATGGATCGTGGTCGGTTTGCCTAAAACTTGTCAAAGTGCGCGGTCACAAAGCGTAGCTTGTCTACGGGCCACATCTTCATTTTCCTAACTACATCGGCGATTAATCGAAATCGACCTCCGTCCACGGCCCTTTGGCTTCTAACCACGGCCCCCGTCCACTGAAAACCGACACCCGAAAACTGAAAACCAATAACCGAAATGCTCGTTCCGCAATATTGGGCTGAGGCGCGCCTTCGTGAACGCTCAAAAGAGCGCGGGCAGGTGACGTTGCGGCGGTTTGGATGGTCGGATGAGAGCCCGGAGGCCGCTCAGGCAATGGCTGACGAGCGTGTAGCTGCCGCGATGGAACGCTGGCGCACAGGCGAACTTCCCCACCAATCCGAGCCTAAAGTCGCATACAACGGCGCGGATGGCGTTCCGATCCGCGAAGAAATTATCGAGCGTCATGGCGAGTCGGTTATCACCCGCAACGGTTACGGTGCGCTCTGCCTCAATACGCCCAACGTGCTTTTTGCTGACATTGATTTCCGCAACGAACCGCACCCGGCGCTTAAATTTGGCTGCTGGTATCTGCTGTTTGCAACCGGGTGTATCTGGGCTTATTTGTCGGGCTCGTGGCTACCGTTTTTCATCGGGCTGGTTGTGAGTTTAATCCTGTTCAACGAGATCGCGGCCCAGTTCAACGCCTTGATTGATCAGCACACCGGTGGCGCGGTGAATCGAGCTTTAAAGGATGTCCGCGCTCACGTGCAGGAGCACCCCTTCTGGAGCTTGCGCATCTATCGCACGCCGAACGGACTGCGCGTCCTCGCGATGCACGATCTGTTTGATCCGCGTTCGGACGAGACCGCTGCCTTGTTTAAAAGCCTTCGCGCGGACAAGCTCTACGTAAGCATGTGCCGTAATCAAAACTGCTTCCGCGCGCGATTAAGCCCGAAGCCATGGCGCATCGGCATGGAGCAGCGCTTGCGGCCGCAGCCTGGCGTGTGGCCCGTCGCCCCGGAGCGTATCCCTGCGCGCCGCGAGTGGGTCGCTGAATACGAGAACATGGCGGTGAGCTTTGCCGCTTGTCGCTATCAGGAAACGATCGGTGAGGGGGCTCACCACCCCGCCGCAGAGGCCATCCGCGATCTGCATGATCGCCTCTGCCAGGCCGACTCGAAACTGCCTCTGGCGTAATTATAGGAAAAATGCTCTTGTAGTGGTCGATGTGCTCATTGCCCAAGTGGTTGTTTCCGTGAAGCGCCGCAAAGAGCTGGCCGTGCCGCTGGGCGATCCCTGGGACGGCCGTTCGTTGGAGTGGTCTATTCCCGCTCCCGCGCCGAGCTGGAACTTCGCGGTCGTGCCAACGGTATTTTCTCAAGACGCGTTCGATGCCGCCAAATGCAACGGCACCGCGTACCAAGCGCCGGCCAAATATGAAGACATTCATGTGCC